>JAEVZM010000366.1 GCA_023392225.1 Pseudomonadota bacterium | reverse complement strand
GAGCGGCGCCACTCAGGCGCCGCGTCGCGCTCGTGACGTAGCGTCAGGCGGATCAGGCCGCCGCCATCGCGCCTTCCTCGGCGATCCGCGCGAGCACGATCAGCAGCGCCGCGGTGCCCTTGAGCCGCTTCGCCGGATTCTCCCAGTCGCGCATAATCACCACCTTGTGGTCCGGCCGCGCCTTGGCGAGCGAGCCCTCGCGGGCGATCCCCGCCATCAGGCCGGCCGGGTTCGGGAAGGTGCCGCCACGGAACGCGATGACCACGCCCTTCGGGCCGGCATCGACCTTCTCGACATTGGCGCGGCGGCAGAGGCCCTTGATGGTGACCAGCTCGAGGAGGTGGTGCACCTCGTCCGGCAACGCCCCGAAACGGTCGATGAGCTCGGCGGCGAAGCTCTCGATCTCCGCCTGACCCTTGAGGTCGGCGAGGCGCCGGTAGAGGTCGAGCCGCAGCTGCAGATCGGAGACGTAGGACTCCGGGATCATCACGGCCGTGCCGATGGTGATCTGCGGCGACCATTCGTCTGCATCGCCCTCGGGCTGGCCGGTCTTGAGCGAGGCCACGGCTTCCTCCAGCATCTGCTGGTAGAGCTCGTAGCCGACCTCCTTGATATGGCCCGACTGCTCCTCGCCGAGGAGGTTGCCGGCGCCGCGAATGTCGAGGTCGTGGCTGGCGAGCTGGAAGCCGGCGCCGAGCGTGTCGAGCGACTGCAGCACCTTGAGCCGGCGCTCGGCCATCGGCGTCAGCGACTTCTCCGCCGGCACGGTGAACAGCGCATAGGCCCGCTGCTTGGAGCGGCCGACCCGGCCGCGGAGCTGGTAGAGCTGGGCGAGGCCGAACATGTCGGCACGGTGGACGATCAGCGTGTTGGCGGTCGGGATGTCGAGGCCGGATTCGACGATCGAGGTCGAGAGCAGCACGTCATACGCCCCGTCGTAGAAGGCATTCATGATGTCCTCGAGCTCGCTCGGCGCCATCTGGCCATGCGCCACGGCGACCTTCAGCTCGGGCACCGACTCGGCGAGGAACCCCTTCTGCGAGTCGAGGTCGGAGATGCGCGGGCAGACGTAGAAGCTCTGGCCGCCGCGGTAGCGCTCGCGGAGCAGCGCCTCGCGCACCACCAGCCCGTCGAACGGGGTGATGAAGGTGCGCACCGCGAGGCGGTCGACCGGCGGCGTGGTGATCAGCGACAGCTCGCGCACCCCGGTCAGCGCCAGTTGGAGCGTGCGCGGGATCGGCGTCGCCGACAGCGTCAGCACGTGCACGTCAGCCTTCAGCTCCTTGAGCCGCTCCTTGTGCTTGACGCCGAAGTGCTGCTCCTCGTCGACGATCAGCAGCGCCAGGTCGCGGAACTTGATCGACTTCGACAGGAGCGCATGGGTCCCGACGACGATGTCGACCGAGCCGTCGGCAAGCCCCGCCTTCACCGACGCCAGCTCCTTCGCCCCGACCAGCCGCGAGGCCTGGGCGACGCGGATCGGCAAGCCGGCAAAGCGGGCGGCGAAGGTCTTGTAGTGCTGGCGCGCGAGCAGCGTCGTCGGCACCACCACCGCGACCTGCTTGCCGGTCAGGGCGGCGACGAAGGCGGCGCGGAGCGCCACCTCGGTCTTGCCGAAGCCGACATCGCCACAGATCAGCCGGTCCATGGGGCGGCCGGCGGAAAGATCCTCGAGCACGGCGTCGATCGCCGCGTCCTGGTCCTCGGTCTCCTCGAAGGGGAACCGGGCGGCGAACTCGTCGTAGAGCCCTTCCGGCGGAGCGAGGCTCGGCACCACCTTGGTCATCCGCTGCGCCGCGACCTTCATCAGGGCCTCGGCCATGTCGCGGATGCGCTTCTTCATCCGGGCCTTGCGCGTCTGCCAGCCCAGCCCGCCGAGCTTGTCGAGCTGCACCTCGGTATCGCCCGAGCCGTAGCGCGACAGCAGCTCGATGTTCTCGACCGGCAGATAGACGCGATCGCCGCCGGCATAGGTGATCTCGAGGCAATCATGCGGGGCGCCCGCCGCCTCGATGGTGCGGAGGCCCGTGAAGCGTCCGATGCCGTGGTCGATGTGAACGACCAGATCGCCCTCGGCGAGGCTGGTCGCATCCGAGATGAAGTCCGCGGCGCGGCGCTTCGACGGCGCCCGGACGAGCCGGTCGCCGAGGATGTCCTGCTCGCCGATCACCGCGAGATCCGCGGTCTCGAAGCCGGCCTCGAGGCCGAGCACCGCCATGCCGACGGTGTGCGGGCCGAGCGCATCGGCCTCCGGCCAGGTCGCGACCGCACGGAGCCTGGTCATGCCGTGGTCGACGAACACCTGGCCCGTGCGGTCGCGCGAGCCCTCGCTCCAGCCGGCGACGATCACCCGCTTGCCGGCCTTCTCGAGCGTCTCGATGTGACGGATGACGGCGTCGAAGACGTTGACGTCGCCCGCGCTCCGCTCGGCGGCAAAGATCCGGCCCTGGCGGCCGCCCATGTCGAAGACGCCCGGCGCCGCCGGCTGCGCGAACGGCGAGATGCGGGCCACCGGCAGGCCGGACAGCCGCTCCGGCCATTCGTTGCGGGTGAGATAGAGGTTCTCCGGCGGCAGCGGCTTGTAGGGCACCGAGCTTGGGATGCCCTTCCCGTCCAGCGCTTCGGCGCGGGCCGCATAGTGGTCGGCGATCTGCTCGAGCCGCTCGGCGATCGCCTCGTCGACGAGGTGGTCGAGGACGATCGGTGCCTCGCCGACATGGTCGAACAGGGTTTCGAGGTTCTCGGCGAAGAGCGGCAGCCAATGCTCCATGCCGACATAGCGCCGCCCCTCGCTGACCGACTGGTAGAGCAGGTCGTCGCGGGTCGCCGCACCGAACAGGGTGACGTAGCGCTCGCGGAAGCGGGTGATCGTCTCCGGCGTGAGGAGCATCTCGTTGGCAGGCACGAGATCGACGCGCTTCCGCGGTGTCGTGCTCCGCTGCGTCTCGGGGTCGAAGCCGCGGATGGTCTCGAGCGTGTCGCCGAAGAAGTCGAGCCGCACCGGCTCTTCGGCGCCGGCGGGGAAGAGGTCGAGGATGCCGCCGCGGACCGCATACTCGCCCGGCTCGCGAACCGTCGCGCTGCGCAGGAACCCGTTCCGCTCCAGCCAGCGGATGATGTCGTCCATCGGCTTCAGCGTGCCCGCGATCACCGAGAGCGAACCGTCGAAGACGAAATTGCGCTCCGGCACCCGCTGCAGGATCGCGTTGACCGTGGTCATCACGATCTGCGGCTTCCGCGCGGTGCCGTGCAGCGCGGCGAGCGTCGCCATTCGGGTCGAGACCACGCCCGGGTTCGGCGAGGCGCGGTCATAGGGCACGCAATCCCACGCCGGGAAATCGAGCACCTCGACGCCGGGGGCGAAGAAGTGGATGGCCCGCTCGACCTCGGCCAGGCGCTGCCCGTCGCGGGCGACGAACACCAGCCGCTCGCTGTTGCCCACGGCGAGCTCGCCGAGCACCTTGCCGACCATCCCGTCCGGGATCGAGGCGAAGGTGACGGTCTCGCGGGACTTGAGCGCGGGCGGCGCTCCGGGCTTCAGGGCGGGCATGTCAGCGAGTTCCGTGGAAGGCGAGGACGCGGGCGAGCATGGGGGACTCGTCTTCGGGCGGCACCGGCAGCGCCCCGGTCACCCAGGCGAGGACGTCATGGTCGGGTATCTCGAGGACGCGTTCGAAGGCGACGATCTCGTCGAGCGTGAACGAGGCGATCTCGGCGTCGGCGAAGCGGCCCATGATGATGTCCGTCTCGCGGATGCCACGATGCCAGGCGCGGAAGTGAAGCCGCCGCCGTCGCGTCTCGATGTCGAGTTCCGTCTCCACCCGTCCGATCCCGTCCTGCCAATAGCCGTTCTGCGCCGGGCCGGAATCCGGACCGTCGCGCGTCGCGTTCATATAGCGATGCTGCACCGCGATGTCAGCCGCTGTCAGCAGGAGTCCGGTGCGGGACGCCCAGCGAAGCGGTCCCGCAACCACTCGACCGTCGCCCGCGCCGCCGCCTTACGTATCGTGTCGTGCGTCTTGCCCGGGAACGTCTGGTAGGAGACGACGGAGCCGTTCCGGCACAGCCGTGCGACATAGTTGGCGGTGACGGGCGGGTCGACCGTCGTGTCGGCGAGGCCCTGCGCGATGTAGACCGGTGCCGCCATCCGCACGGCCGGCGGTACGTTCCGCGCAATCAGCGAGCGCCAGGGCTCGACCTCGGTCGGCGAGACCTTGAGGAAATTGCTCGGAACCCGCTTGTTGAGACGCAGATCGTCGATCTCATCCGGAACGATGTCGATACACTCGCGGCCGATGCCGGCGAACGCGGCCTGCTCCGACCGCGAGATGAGCAAGTCGAGCGGCGCACCATAGATGCGCGGGTCGGACCAGGATTCCATGACCAGTCCGCTGAGGATCCGCCCGGAGAGGCGGTGGATGTCGTCGGTGAAGAGCCTGCCGAGCTCGGTCGCGGGCGCGAGCGCGGCAACGCCGACGAGGTCGAGCTCCGGCGCATAGCGCTTCTGGACCTGCCCAGTCCAAAGGGCGGCGTGACCGCCCTGGGAATGCCCGAAGACGGCGAACCGCGCACCGGCATGGGGGTCGAGCTGGCGGACAGCCCGCACCGAATCGAGCACGGCCCGCGCTTCGCTCTCCCCGACGAGGTAGGGATGCATCGTGCCGGCACCGAGACCCGGATAGTCCGTGGCGGCAATGACGAAGTGCCCGCCCAGCAGCTCGTTGATGGCGACGATCGACTTCATCGGCTTCGGCAGCAGCGACGGCGCGCAGGGCGGCACGATTCCCGTCGTGCCGTGTGCCCAGGCGACGACCGGCGACTCGCCGCCGGGCGGGCGGGCGAACGGCACGATCGCCATGCCCGAGACCGCGATCGGCTCGCCGCGCATCCCGGTCGAGCGGTAGAGGATGCGATAGGCCATCGCGTCCGTGAGTCGGACATTGGTCAGGCCTTCGTAGCGGATCAGGGTGCCGGGAGGCCCGCGGAGGTCAGTGGGCGACACGGCGTAGAAATCGCTGGCGCGCACGCCGGCGAGGCCGGCAAGAAGCGCCGCCACGAAGACCACTATCCGGCTCATCCCATCCCCCGACGCGACCGGCCGGATGCTACAGGAAATCTACGCGGGCGCGACCGTCAATCGTCCCACGCGGGCGCGAGGCCGCCGAAATTGGCGATGCGGTGCCGATGCGCTGCGCCGAGGGCCGAGATTGCCGCCATCTCTTCGTCGGACAGCGTGAAGTCGAAGATGTCGAGGTTCTGGCGGATGCGGGCCGGCGTCGCGCTCTTCGGGATGGTGACGACGCCCGGCTGCTGGATATCCCAGCGCAGCACCACCTGCGCGGGCGTGCGGGCATGACGGGCGGCGATCGCCGTGATCACCGGGTCGTCGAGCACCCGCTGCCGGCCGAGCGGCGAGTAGGCGGTGAAGGCCATGCCCCACTCGTGGCAGGCGGCGAGAAGCGCATCCTGCGCGAGATAGGGATGATATTCGCACTGGTTGGTGACCAGCGGCGCGTCGGTCGCCGCCCACGCCTCGCGGAGCAGCGCCGTGGTGAAGTTGGAGACGCCGATGTGGCGCGCCGCCCCGCGCGAGCGGGCGTGGTTGAGGGAGGCCATGCAGTCCTCCATCGGCAGCTCGCGGCTCGGCCAGTGGATCAGCACCAGGTCGACCTCGCCGATGCCGAGCTGGTCGAGGCTGCGGTCGAGGGTCCGCTGGAAGGCGCTGTCCTCGAGGTCCTGCGGCATGACCTTGGTGGTGACGAACACCTCCTCGCGCGGCACGCCGGCGACGCGGAGCCCCTCCCCCACCTCCGCCTCGTTGCCATAGGCGGCGGCGGTGTCGATGTGGCGATAGCCGGCGCGAAGCGCCTCAGTCACGGCGCTGGCGCAGGTCTCCCCGGTCAGGCGCCACGTGCCGAAGCCGACCACCGGAATGCGCGCGCCATGCGCTTCAACCACCTGCATGGGAGCTGTCCCCTCCTAGTTTCCCGTCTTCAGAACGACGCAAGCCGCACCCGCCGCCTTGAGCCGCTTGCAGATATCGCCGGCCTCGTCGCGGCTCTGCGCCGGCACCCGGAGCTGGTAGAGCGCCGCATTGCCACGGCTGCGGTTGACCCCGCGCACCACCATCGGCGGCTGCCCGCCGAGAATGTCGCCATGCCGGTTCTGGAGCGCAGCATAGCTCGCCATCGCCCGGTTGAGCGAGAAGTTGCCGGCGACCTGCACGCCCCATGGCGCCCAGTCGGCTTTGGGATAGTTGGCGACGACCGCCATGCCGGCGCCGGACTTGCCGATCAGCGCCACGACCCCGAGGCAGGAGCCGGGCGGGCGCTCGTCCGGTGGCAGCGGCCGGTCCGGCGCCTTCCACTCCGCCCCCGGCAGGTTCCAGTCCTCGGCGCTCCGTCCGGTGATCGAGATCACGTAGTCGCGCGTCTCGTAAGGAAGGCCGCCGGTCCCGGCGCGCCAGTCGGTGACCCGCTTCTCGCCGGCATTGTAGGCCGCTGCGGCGAGCCCGAGATTGCCGAACCGCTCGCGGAGGTCGCGAAGGTAGTCGGCCGAGGTCGCGATCGCCTCGGTGGCGTCGAACGGATCGGCGAGACCGCGGAGCGCCGCCGTGCCCGGCATGAACTGGGCGATGCCCTGCGCGCCCTTCGGGCTCACCGCATCCTGCCGGAAGCGGCTCTCCTTCCAGATCAGGCGGGTGAAGAACTCGACCGGCAGGTCGTGGCGCGCGGCGGCCGCGTCGATCAGCGAACAGATCGTCGCGCGGGTCAGCTCGGGCTTGGGCTGGGCTTCGGCGGCCGGCTCGTCCCCCGTCGTCTCGGCAAACGACGACGCGGTGCCGGCACCGAGCACCAGCATTGCCACCAGGAGCGGGACGGCGATGCGGACGGTCATCCGCGTGCCTCCTGTCAGTCCTCGATCACCTTGCCGTCGCGAATGGTGATCCGCCGGTCCATGCGGTCGGCGAGGTCGTGGTTGTGGGTGGCGATCAGCGCTGCCACCCGGGACGCACGCACCAGCTTGGCCAAGGCCTCGAACACGTAGCCGGCGGTCGTCGGGTCCAGATTGCCCGTCGGCTCGTCGGCAAGCAACAGCCGTGGCGCATTGGCGACCGCGCGGGCAATGGCGACACGCTGCTGCTCGCCGCCCGAGAGCTCCGACGGCCGGTGCGTGGCGCGGTGCTTGACCCGCATGTAGGAGAGAAGCTGGAGGCCCCGTTGCTCCGCGGTCTTGCGCGGCAGGCCGCGGATGAGCTGCGGGATGACGACGTTCTCGAGAGCGCTGAATTCCCCGAGCAGGTGATGGAACTGGTAGACGAAGCCGATCTGGGTGCGGCGGATCGCGGTGCGCTCGGCATCGTTGAGCGTCGCCGCCGAGCGGCCGCCGATGACGACGTCGCCGCCGTCCGGGCGCTCCAGAAGTCCCGCGATGTGGAGGAGCGTCGACTTGCCCGCCCCCGAGGGAGCGGCCAACGCGACGAGCTCGCCGGGCTGGACGACGAGGTCGGCGCCGTCGAGAACGGTGAGCGAGCCGGCGGCATCGGTGTAGTGCCGCTCGACCCCCACCAATTGCAGGATCGGCTGGGCATGGCTCGGCATGGAGTGCGGGACGGCGCTCATTCGTAGCGAAGCGCCTCGACCGGATCGAGCCTTGCGGCCCGCCAGGCCGGATAGATCGTGGCGAGGAACGACAGCGCCAGCGCCATGATGATCACCGAGATGGTCTCGCCGGCATCCATGTCCGCCGGCAGCTGGCTGAGGAAGTAGAGCTCGGGCGAGAACACGTCGGTGGTGGTGAGGCTCGCGATCCAGCCGCGGATGGTCTCGATGTTCAGCGAGATCAGCACGCCGAACAGGAAGCCGGCGAGCGTGCCGATGGTCCCGATCGAAGAGCCGATGATAAAGAAGATGCGCATGATCGCACCGCGCGAGGCGCCCATCGTCCTGAGGATGGCGATGGCGTGGCCCTTCTCCTTCACCAGCATGGTCAGCCCGGAGATGATGTTGAGCGCCGCGATCAGGATGATCAGGCTGAGGATCACGAACATCACGTTCCGCTCGACCTGGAGCGCGGAGAAGAAGGTCATGTTCCGCTGCTGCCAGTCGGTCAGCATGATCTGGCGCTCCGCCGCCTGCTCGATCGGCACGCGCATCGCGTCGACGTCGTCGGGATGCTTGAGATAGATCTCGATCGCACTCGCCTCGTCATCGAGGTTGAAATAGGCCTGCGCCTCCTCGAACGGCATGAACACGAAGCTCGAGTCGTATTCCGACATGCCGATCTCGAAGATCGCCACGACGGGATAGGACTTGATCCGCGGCGTCACCCCCATCGGCGTGACGTTGCCGCGGGGCGAGACGATGGTGATGTTGCTGCCTATGGTCAGCCCGAGCGAGGCGGCGAGCCGCGTGCCGATCGCCACGCCGCCCGACTGCGAGAAGTTCTCGAGCGTGCCGAGCTTGACGTTGTTGGCGACGCCCCGGACGTTCGGCAGGTCCTGGTCGCGCACGCCGCGCACGATCACCCCGCTCGACGTCTCCTGGCCGCTCGCCAGCGCCTGGCCCTCGACCAGGGGCACGACCGAGACCACGCCGTCGACGACCGAGATGCGGTCCGACACCGGGCCATAGTCGGTCAGCGGCCCGTCGATCGGCTGCACGATGAGGTGGCCGTTGAGGCCGAGGATCTTGTCGATGAGCTGGGCGCGGAAGCCGTTCATCACCGCCATCACGATGATCAGCGTCGCCACGCCGAGCATGATCCCGATGAACGAAAAACCGGCGATGACCGAGATGAATGCCTCGCGTCGACGGGCGCGCAGATAACGCCCCGCGATCATCCACTCGAAGCGCGCGAACGGACGGGTGGCGGTCGGCGCCGGGCGCGCCGAGCCTTTCGGACGGGCCCGGGGCTGCTCAGCCGCTGGCGCTTGCAACGAGTCGGTTGACTGCGCCATCGATGCTCAGGGTCTCCCGTTCGCCGGTCGCGCGACGCTTCACCTCGACCTCGCCCGCCGCGATTCCCTTTGGGCCGACAATGATCTGCCACGGCAGGCCGATCAAATCCATCGTCGCGAACTTGGCCCCGGCCCGGTTGTCGAGATCATCGTAGAGAACCTCGATTCCGGCGTTCGTGAGGCGCTCGTAGATTCCCTCCGCCGCCGCGTCGGTGGCCGCATCGCCCGGCTTGAGGTTGATCAGCCCAACCGCGAACGGCGCCACTGCGTCCGGCCAGATGATCCCGGCATCGTCATGCGAGGCTTCGATGATCGCCCCGAGTAGCCGCGACACGCCGACGCCGTAGGAGCCGCCATGGATCGGGCGATCGACCCCGTCGGGTCCGGCCACAACGGCCTTCATCGGCTCCGAATACTTGGTACCGAAGTAGAAGATCTGCCCGACCTCGATGCCGCGGGTGTGGAGCCGCTTGTCCTCCGGCACCTCGGCCTCGAAGCGCGCCGCATCGTGCACGTCCTCGGTCGCCGCATAGAGCGCGGTCCACGGGGCGATCAGCGGCGTCAGGTCGGCGTCGTAGTCGACGTCCTCGCCCGGAACCGGCGCGGAAAGAAGGTCGCGATTGAGGAAGACGCCCGATTCGCCCGTTTCGGCGAGCACCAGGAACTCGTGGCTGAGATCGCCGCCGATCGGTCCGGTCTCGGCCCGCATCGGGATCGCAGTCAGGCCCATGCGCGCGAAGGTGCGCAGATAGGCGACGAACATGCGGTTGTAGGAGAGGCGCGCGGCGGCCTCGTCGACGTCGAAGGAATAGGCATCCTTCATCAGGAACTCGCGCCCGCGCATCACGCCGAAGCGGGGCCGCACCTCGTCCCGGAACTTCCACTGGATGTGATAGAGATTGAGCGGCAGCGAGCGGTAGGAGCTGACATAGGCGCGGAAAATCTCCGTCACCATCTCCTCGTTGGTCGGGCCGTAGAGCATCTCGCGCTCATGCCGGTCCTCGATGCGCAGCATCTCCTTGCCGTAGTCGTCGTAGCGACCGCTCTCGCGCCAGAGATCGGCGGGCTGGATGGTCGGCATCAGGATCTCGATGGCGCCGGCGCGGTTCTGCTCCTCGCGCACGATGGTCTCGATGTTGGCCAGCACGCGCTTGCCGAGCGGCAGCCAGGAATAGATGCCGGCAGCCTGCTGTCGAATCAGCCCGCCGCGCAGCATCAGCCGGTGCGAGACGATCTCGGCTTCCTTCGGCGTCTCGCGAAGCGTGGGCAGGAAGTAGCGGCTGAGGCGCATCGGGGCGACTTTTCCAGGTTGCTTGGGTTTCGGCGGCGGGCGCAGTCAACCGGCACGGATATGAAAAGACAAGTCCTTTTCGCGGCCGCGCCAGACCATCCCCCATCGAGGACTTGCGGCATCGATTCTCTCCGACAATCGGAGGTCGAGTGATCGGCCCTGTCCAGTGCAAAATCTTTGGGCGATGGCGCACAAATTGGTGACAAGGCGCCGGAGTTTCGCTAGGCTTGTCCTATAAAGGGTGAGCGGAACCGGCCGGCAGCAAAGGCCCTCCAGTCACTCAAAACAAAAAACCATCGCGGTCTAAGTCTTGGGAGGAAGATTCCCCTTCGGGCGCACCATTCGGTAGCAGCCGCGGACCCTGAGGAAGGCCCGACTAACCCTCGGGCTTGGGTGCCGCAGAAGGGGTTTAAGACGCGGAACTGTTTAAGCAAGGCCGAAAGGCCTTGCTTTTTTTTTGGGCAGTCGAGGGGCGCTAGCGGCCCTCGAGCCAGTCGGCGATCTCCTTGACGCCGATGCCGTAGTGACCGAACAGCCCCCAGATCAGGAACGTCACGATCGCCGCCACGATGGAGGTGATGATCGCCTTGCGCACGAGCCGCGGATTGGCCGGCGCACTGGGCTCCGTGCCGAGGATGACCTCGCCCTCCTCCTGCTGCGTCCGCATGCCCCAGGGCAGCACGGCGAACAGCACGATCCACCACACGACGAAGTAGACGGCGAGGATACTGCCCCAGGGCATCAGGCCTGCTCCAGCTCGATGAGCGTGCCCTGGAAGTCCTTGGGGTGGAGAAACACCACCGGCTTGCCATGGGCACCGATCTTGGACGCGCCGCCGCCGATCACCCGCGCCCCGGTCGCGCTGACCGACGCCACCGCCGAAGCGAGGTCATCGACCTCGAAGCAGACGTGGTGCACCCCGCCGGCAGGATTGCGCTCGAGAAAGGCGGCGATCGGCGAGTCCGCGCCGAGCGGCTCCATCAACTCCACCTTGCTGTTGGGCAGCGCGACGAACACCACGGTGACGCCATGCTCGGGCAGCGGCTGCGGATCCGACACGCTGGCGCCGAGGCTGTCGCGATAGGTGGCCGCGGCCGCGGCCACGTCGGGCACGGCGATCGCCACGTGGTTCAGGCGTCCAATCATCAGGCAGTCATAGAACCGAGAGCAGGACCGTGCAATTCGGCTTCTTGCCCCAGGCGGATGCGACAGAGCCGCGCGCTGCGCGCCGGACGGCTTCACGCACGACCTCCGGATCACGTCGCCGGGGCTTGGGGATCGAGTCGAGCGCCTCATCGATCGCGTCGAGGACACGTTCGAGGAACGGCCGCCCTTCGCCGTCCACTTCGGGCAGCCCGGTGAGCTCGACCTCGGGATCGGCGAGGATCTCGCCGCGATGGTCCATGACGATCGCAATCGCGATGTGGCCGTTGAAGGCGAGGCGCCGGCGTGCCGGCACGCCCATCTGCTCGAGGCTGCCGATCAGCCGGCCATCGCGGTAGATGCGGCCGGCCTCGACCTCGTCCACGACCTCGACCGGACCGGGGGCGAGGCGCAGCACGTCGCCGTTGCCGATGACCCGGATCTCGGGCACGCCCATCTCGCGGGCGAGCGCGGCATGGGCGGCGAGATGCATCGCCTCGCCGTGGACCGGCACCGCGATCTGCGGCTTGATCCAGCCATACATCTCGCGCAGCTCGTCGCGCCGCGGATGGCCCGAGACGTGGACCAGCGCATCGCGGTCGGTGATCACCCGGACGCCGCGCGCCACCATGGCATTGATGATGCGGTTGATGGCCACCTCGTTGCCGGGAATGGCGCGCGAGGAGAACACCAGCGTGTCGCCACGATCGAGCACCATGTGGCGATGCTCCTCCTGCATGACGCGGGCGAGCGCGGCCCGCGGCTCGCCCTGGCTTCCGGTGGCGATCGCGACCAGCTTGTGCCGCGGCAGATGCTGGTAGGCCTCCTCCTCGAGGAACGGCGGCAGTCCTTCGAGCATGCCGAGCTCGCCGGCGACGTCGAGCACCCGGCGGAGGGCGCGGCCGATCACCACCACCTCGCGCCCGGCGGCGCGGGCGGCCTGCGCGATCGCGCAGATGCGGCCGACATTGGAGGAGACGGTGGTGAAGACGACGCGCCCGGTCGCGGCGCGGACCAGCGCCGTCAGCTCATGGGCGACATCAGACTCGCTGGGGCTGCGGCCCTCGCGCATCGCATTGGTCGAGTCGCAAACGAGCGCCAGCACGCCCGCCTCGCCGATCTCGGCGAGCCGTGCGATGTCGCTCGGCGGACCGAGCACCGGCGACGGATCGAGCTTCCAGTCGCCGGAGTGGAGCACCGTGCCATGCGGCGTGCGGATCGCCAGGGAATTCGATTCCGGCACCGAATGGGTGACGTGAATGTACTCGACCTCGAACGGCCCGACCTTGAAGGGCTGGCCCGGCCTGACGATCGTCACCGGGATTGGCTCCGCCCCGGGCTCGCCGGCCGCCTTGGCGGCGAGGAGGCCCGCGGTGAACGCCGTGCAGTAGACCGGCACGCGGATGCGCGGCCAGAGCTCGATCAGCGCGCCGAAATGATCCTCGTGCGCATGGGTGATCACCATTCCGGCGACGCTCGCCCGCTCCTCCTCGAGATAGGAGATGTCGGGGAACATGACGTCGGTGCCCGGCGCGTCCTCCTGCTCGAAGGCGATGCCGAAATCGACGGCGAGCCAGGTCCGGTCGCGCCGCGGCCCGAGGCCATAGAGGCCGAGATTCATGCCGATCTCGCCCACCCCGCCAAGCGGCAGGAAGACCAATTCGTCCTGGTCGCGGCGCCGGCTCATGACGTCACCGTCGCGACCGCGCCGAAGTGGACCTCGCCCGCCGCAATCGTGCGTCGGCTCCCGTCCGCGAGCTGCACCACGAGACGACCGGTTTCGTCGATGGTCTCGAACACCCCGCCGAGAACGTCGCCGCCGAGGTTCACCGCCACGCGCTCGCCTATGCCCGCCGCCCGGTCGAGCCACAGCCGGCGGATGGTCGAGAAGCCGCGGCCGCCGGCCCAGATGCGCTCGAGGCCCGCCCATGCGTCGGACAGTGCGGCGAACAACCCTGCCGCATCGACCGGCAGGCCGAGGCTCTGGAGCGCGACCGCCGGATACGGCAGCCCGGCCGGGGCGTGCGCGACGTTGACGCCGATGCCGATGATCACCGCGAAGCCGCCGCCGGGCAGCGCCTCGCCCTCGAGCAGGATGCCGGAGAGCTTGCCGCCGTCGAGGAGGACGTCGTTCGGCCACTTGAGGCGGAGACGGTCGCCCTGCCCTCGCCCGCCGGGCTCGATGCCGTCGAGTGCGATCCGCACATCGAGGGACGGCGCGACACGCCGGAGGGCCTCGTCGAGCGCAAGGCCCGCCACGAAGCCGAGTGAAGCCGCGGTTGCCGGATCGCGTTCGCCGACCATCAGGAGGCTCGCCGCAAGGTTACCCGGCTTCGCCTGCCAGACCCGGCCGCGGCGCCCGCGCCCTGCCGTCTGGTGGCCGGTCACGAACCAGATGCGACCGCGGTCGCCCGCGCGCGCGGCGGCCAGCGCCTCGGCATTGGTCGACCCGATCTCGGGAAAGCTGGCGAGACGGTAGCCCGCGCCCGACGCCTCACGACCGAGCGCGAACTCCATCCTCAGAAGAATGTCCTCGCGGCCAGCGTGGCCGCGTTGCCGACCGGACCGGCAAAGAGGACGAAGAACAGAGTGAACAGGCCCGACAGTCCGAGCACAACCCGCAGCTCGGTCGCCATCGGCTTGAAGCTCGGGGCCGGCTCGTCGAAGTACATGATCTTGATGACGCGGAGGTAGTAGAACGCGCCGACCACGCTTGCCAACACGCCGATCACCGACAGGACGTAAAGGCCGGATTCGATGGCCGCGAGGAAGACGTAGAACTTGGCGAAGAAGCCGGCCAGCGGCGGAATGCCCGCCAGCGAGAACATCAGCATCGCCAGAAGAAACGCCATCACGGGATGGGTCTTGGACAGTCCGGCAAGATCCGAGATGTCCTCGACCGGCCCCTCCTCTCGCCGCATCGCCAGGATGCAGGCGAAGGTGCCGAGCGTCATCGCCATGTAGATGATCAGGTAGAGGATCACGCCGCGGACGCCCGCCTCGGTGCCGGCGGCAAGGCCGACCAGGGCGAAGCCCATGTGGCCGATCGACGAATAGGCCATCAGGCGCTTGATGTTGCGCTGGCCGATCGCGCCGAACGCACCGAGCACCATGGAGGCGATCGAGATGAACGCGATGATCTGCTGCCAGTCCGGCGTGATCGAAGCGAACGGATCGACCACGAGGCGGATGAACAGCGCCATCGCCGCCACCTTGGGAGCACTCGCGAAGAACGCGGTGACCGGCGTCGGTGCGCCCTCGTAGACATCGGGCGTCCACATGTGGAACGGCACGGCCGAGACCTTGAAGGCGATGCCGGCGATGAGGAACACGAGGCCGAAGGTCAGGCCGAGCGAGGCCGGGCCGCCGGCGAGCGCCTCGGCGATGCCGGCGAACGAGGTGTGCCCGGTGAAGCCGTAGGTCAGCGAGGCGCCATAGAGCAGCATGCCCGAGGACAGCGCGCCGAGGACGAAGTACTTGAGGCCGGCCTCGGTCGAGCGCACCGAATCCCGATTGATCGCCGCGATCACGTAGAGCGACAGCGACTGCAGTTCGAGGCCGAGATAGAGCGCGATGAGATCGTCCGCCGAGATCATCATCATCATGCCGAGCGTGGCGATGACGATGAGCAGCGGATACTCGAAGCGGGCGAAGCCCTGCTCGCGCGCATAGCCCGTCGACATGATGATCGCCGCGATCGAGCCGATCAGCACCACCACCTTCATGAAGCGGGCGAAGGGATCGAGCACGAAGGCGTCGCTGAAGGTCACGCCGCCGGCCGGGTTGAAGATCAGGATCAGCCCGGCCACGGCGAGCACCACCACCGACAGCGCGGTGACCAGCCCGGTCGAGCGCTCGCCGGAGAAGGCGCCGATCAGAACCAGGACGAGCGCACTGACCGCGAGCAGGATCTCGGGAAGCGCGGGGGCGAAGTTGGGAACGATCATCATGGCGTCACCGCGGCGAGCTTGCCGGCAGCGGAGAGCGCCGCCTGATAGTTGGCGACGAGCTGGTCGACCGAAGCTGCGGTCACGTCCATGATCGGGCCGGGGAAGAAACCGAAGAAGATGGTGAGCACGACCAGCGGGGCGAGGATGAGACGCTCACGCGGCGTCAGGTCGAGGATATTGCGCAGACTCCCCTTCTCGAGCGGGCCGAAGATGATCCGCCGATAGAGGTAGAGCGCGTAGCCCGCCGAGAGGATGATGCCGGTGGTGGCGATGAAGGCCACCCAGGTATTGACCCGGAACGTGCCCATCAGCGTCAGGAACTCACCGACGAAACCGCTGGTGCCCGGCAGGCCGACATTGGCCATGGTGAACACCAGGAACACGAAGGCGTAGAGCGGCATGCGGTTGACGAGGCCGCCATAGGCCGAGATCTCGCGGGTGTGAATGCGGTCGTAGATCACGCCCACGCAGAGGAACAGCGCGCCGGAGACGATGCCGTGGGACAGCATCTGGAAGATGCCGCCCTGCACGCCCTGCGTGGTCATGGCGAAGATGCCCATCGTCACGAAGCCCATGTGGGCGATCGACGAATAGGCGATCAGCTTCTTCATGTCCTGCTGCGCGATCGCGACCAGCGAGGTGTAGACGATGGCGATCACCGACATGGCGAAGACCAGCGGCGCGAGGTCGGCCGAGGCCAGCGGGAACATCGGCAGCGAGAAGCGCAGGAACCCGTAGCCGCCCATCTTGAGGAGGATCGCGGCGAGCACCACCGAGCCGGCGGTCGGCGCCTCGACATGCGCATCCGGCAGCCAGGTGTGCACCGGCCACATCGGCATCTTCACCGCGAAGGAGGCGAAGAAGGCGATCCACAGCCAGGTCTGCATCGAGGCCGGGAACGGATGGGCGAGCAGCACCATGATGTCGGTGGTGCCGGCCTCCCAGTACATCGCCATGATGGCGAGCAGCATCAGCACCGAGCCGAGCAGCGTGTAGAGGAAGAACTTGAAGCTGGCATAGACCCGGCGCGGACCGCCCCAGATGCCGATGATCAGGA
>JAEVZM010000352.1 GCA_023392225.1 Pseudomonadota bacterium | reverse complement strand
TTAGAGACGCACCGTGCTGATCACGACGGTGGCGATGGAGAAGACGCCGGCCGCGGCGATCGTCGGGTCGGTGCGGAACTTGATCGCCTGGAACAGCGCCACCGGCAGCGGCACCATGTCGGCACCGGCGAGGAACAGCGACGTGTCGAACTGTCCGAACGAGACGATGAAGGCGAAGGTGGCGCCGGCCATCACCGCCTGGGAGTTGACCTTGAGGGTGACGTCCCAGAAGGCGCGGAGCGGGCCGGCGCCCATGCTGCGCGCCGCCTCCTCGAGCGAGGTGTCGAAGCGGGCGAGGGCGGCGGTGACCAGCGCGAAGACGAACGGCGTCGCGACGAGGACGTGGGCGATCACCAGGCCCCAGTAGCTCCGCATGAGCGGCAGGTTGAGGGCCGCGTAGTAGGCGAGAAGCGCCAGGCCGAGCACCATCCCCGGCAGCACGATCGGCGCGAGCAGCATCACGCGGATCACCTCCCGGCCCCGGAACGCGACGCGGGTGATCCCGACCGCCGCGGCCGTGCCGAGGATCGTCGCGATGATGGTGACGAGCAGCGCGAGCTTGAACGAGAAGACGAAGTTCTCGAGGAACAGCGGCGAGGTGAGGAAACCGGTGATCCAGCGGAACGAGAAGCCCTCGGGCGGGAATTGCAGGTAGTTGCCGTCGTTGAAGGCGGCGGCGACGGTCACCACCGCCGGTGCCAGCATGAACACCAGCGCGAGGATGGCGAGGATCAGGAAGACGACGGGGTAGCGGCGCTCCGATTCCATCAGCCGCGTGCTCCCGCATAGCGCCGCGCGACCCGAAAGCTCAGCCCGATGGCGAGGAGGCTCGCGAGGAACAGGATCGTCGCGATCGCCGAGCCGAACTGCCAGATGCCCATCTCGCTGATCTGCTGGTAGAGGTGCGTCGCCAGCGTCGGGACCCGCGAGCTGCCGAGCAGCACCGGCACGATGTAGGAGCTGATCGACAGCGAGAAGACGATCACCGATCCCGCGATCACCGCCGGCAGGCTGAGCGGGAAGGTCACGGTCCAGAAGGCGCGCCAGCGGCCCGCCCCGAGGCTGCGCGCCGCGTGCTCGTAGGTCGGGTTGAGGTTGATCAGAAGGCCGATCAGCGAGAGCACCATGAACGGCAGGGTGAACTGCACCATGCCGAGCACGACCCCGGTCGAGTTGTAGACGAGCTGCAGGGCCGGCAGGCCGATGGCGGTGAGCAGCTGGTTGAGGAGGCCATTGGTGTTGCCGAACAGCGTGATCATTCCGTAGAGCCGGATGGTCATGTCGAGCTGCATCGAGGCGAGCACGAGCACGCTGAGCAGCGTGAAGATGCGCTTGTCCGGCGTGCGGGCCATGATGAAGGCCAGCGGATAGCCCAGCACGATCGTCGCGATCACCGTCAGGAGGCCCAGCTTCAGGCTGGTGATCAGCGACTTGTGGTAGAGCGCCGAGGCGAAGAACTTCGAGAAATTGTCGAGCGTGAACTCGCCGCTCAGCGCGAGCACGCCGCGGACCGAGGGATTGAAGGCGAGCACGCCCAGCATCAGCAGCGGCAGCACCATGAAGGCGAGGAAGAGGAGCACCGCGGGGACCAGCAGCCACCCGACCCGGCTCGGTATCCGGGACGACAGCCCGCCGCCGGCACGCGCGGCAAGCCACGGGCGTCCGGCCCCGTGTCCCGCTCCGTTCGACACGCTTTCCGCTGCCGCTTGCTCCATACGGGATCCCATCGGCTGATGACTGAACGGCGAAGGCTATCCATCGCGTAGTGCTGCGCGATAGTGCTAAGAATGTGCACAGGCGTTGCAAAAAAGGGTCCACTCCGCCGATGCGTTACCAGCAGGTCCTCCGCTACGTGGTCGCCATCGTCCGAATGGGCTCGATACGTCGCGCCGCCGAGCATCTGAACATCACGCCGTCGGCGCTCAACCGGCGCATCCAGGACCTCGAGCACGAGCTGCGCTCGCCGCTGTTCGAGCGCTGGCCGCGGGGCATGCGGTTGACCTCGGCCGGGGAGCTCTTCGTCCAGTACGCCCGCACCCAGCTTGCCGACGGGGTGCGCCTGCAGTCGGCGATCGAGGACCTCCGCGGGTTGCGCCGCGGCTCGGTGCAGATCGCCTGCAGCCAGGCGCTGGTGGCGGACTACCTGCCGCGCAAGATCACCGAGTTCCAGCGCTCGCACCCGACGATCAGCTTCAATGTGCGGATCAGCGACCACGATCTCGCGATGGTGGCGCTGGAGCAGTTCGAGGCGGAGATAGCCCTCGTCTACCGGCCGTCGCCGCGGCCGGCGATCCGCCGCGTCGCCAGCCTCCACCAGCGGGTCATGGTGGTGATGCGGCGTGGCCATCCGCTGGCCGCCCAGAGCACCATCCGGCTGTCCGACCTCGTCGCCTTCCCGCTCGCCCTGCCGGATCGCCGCTACGGCGTGCGCCAGATCATCGACGAGGTGTCGGCCAAGCGGAGCCTCCGCTTCAACGTGGCGATCGAGTCGGATTCGTTCGAAATGCTGCGGCGGGTCGCGAGCCGCAGCGACACGCTGTCCCTGCAGATCGAGATCGGCGCGCCGCAGTCGCTCGGCAACACGGTGAGCCGGCCGCTCGACCGCCGCGACGCGGCGATCGGCGAGGTGGCGCTCTGCCAGCTTCGCGGACGCAGCCTGCCGGTCGCGACGGCATTGTTCGTGGAACAGATTTCCACCGACTTCGCCGATGCCGAGCTGCCGACGCCGCGTTGAAAGCACCCGGGGTTGAGTCGCGCAGGGCGCGGCGGCGCCCTCTTCCGGGAGTGGGATGCGATAGAAACGGGCAGCAGTGCCAACAAAGAAGGCGTGCTGGTCGTCCGTGCTCCAGCCGCTGGTCAGATCGAGGAAGGCGTCGAGGGCGACACCGCCCCGGCAGGCGAGGTCGTGCGTCGGGAAGTCGCTGCCATAGGCAAGGCGGCCGGGACCGAACAGCGCGACCAGCGGGTCGAGGATCCGGGCAAGGCTCGCCAGCGTCCAGTCCGGCTGCAGCACCTGGAGGGCGGAGACCTTGACGATCGCGCCGGGCAGCGCGGCGATCCGTTCCAGGCCCCTGTACCAGAGCTCGAGGCCGGCCGGCGACTGGTCCTCCGGGCTCGCCGCATGCTCGACCGCAACCTTGAGGCCGGGCACGGTCGCGAGCAGCCGCGCGGCGTCCTCGAGCTGCGTCGGCAGCAGCATCAGGTCGAACGAGAGGCCGCGGTCGCGGAGGGCGGCGA
>JAEVZM010000343.1 GCA_023392225.1 Pseudomonadota bacterium | reverse complement strand
CCCGTGGGCCTAGTGGCCGCCGCCGGTCTTCTCGATGAGCTTGATGCCCGGCGCCGGCAGCTCGAGGTCGTCGCTGGTCTGGCCCTCGGCAGGAATCTCGATCCAGCGCTCCGCCGTACCCTCCGGGCACTCCTGCACGACCGGGAAGTAGAGCATCGAGCCGACCGTCAGGCCGGGGGTGAGGTAGCCGCGGAACACGAACTCGTCGTACTCGTCATCGCCGAGATTGCCGCCGCTCCAGACGATCTCCTTGACGCCCTCGGTGGTCGGCGTGCCGTAGTAGTCGTAGGACGTCGCGTAGGGTCCCCGCGTCTTCTCGAGCGTCCAGCCGGACTTCGGTTGCGGCTTCACCGCGATCACCCCCTCCGGGATCTGGACGCGCACGACATTGGTCGGCTTGCCCTCGCAGCCGTGCGGCACGCGGAACACGGCCTTGTAGGTCGAGCCGACCGGTGCCTCGGCGACTTCCAGCGTCACGTGCGCAAGCGCCGGGATGGCGCTGAGGCCCAGCACCGTCGTGGCGAGGACGATCTTCTTCAACATGCTTCTCTCCTGTGAATTGCCGACAGCCCCGTCGGAGGGGTTTGCACGCGCCCGGCATGTCCGGGTCGGCGTTGGGGAAGGCGGCCGCATTCGCGGACGATGTCCTGGATTAGCGGGCGAAGACGGTCGCAACCGACCTCGTGTGCGATCCGCATCGTCCGACAGCTTGCCGCCGGTCTGGGTCGTCAGCGTGAAGGGGGCGCCGACGGCGACCCGCTCCTTCGCCGGGGTATCGAGGTCGTTCGACAGGAACGCCTGGAGCGCTTCCCCCGCGCGGCTGAAAACCGACGCGAGGTCGGCGCGGGCGAGACGCCGCGACGAGCGGTGGGCGCTCATTCATGGCGCATCGCCTCCGCACGGGTCGGTGGCGCCGGCATGGTGGGCGCTGGCAGCTCCGCCAGGGTGAAGCCCGGGTCATGGACGGCAGCGGAGCGAGCAGTGGGTCCGGCCGTCGCCGCGGGTTCCAGTGCGACGAGGGCAAGCAGCACGAGAAGGCTGGCCAGCCCCAGAAACTCCTCGAAGGAATGGAATCCGGGTATGGATCGGCTGCCATAGGCGCGGGCAGCGGCGCGAAATCGGTTCCACATGACGTATTGCTCCGCAGGCGGCTGGCTGCGGATGCGACTCCGCGCCGGCCACCGGCCTGACGGGACGCGGCGCGCGGTCAGCGCGCCGGTCGGCTCAAGCCGTCAGCGGAGGGGCGCGGGGATTGCCGGGGTCGTAGTCCGGGGGGGCGCGGGCGGCGGGGCGATACACCGCCGTCGCGACGGCTGCACGGATCACCGGCCTCAGGAACAGCGATGTTCCGGACGGCTCCGCCGCAAGTGTCGCGGCCATGGTGCAACCGATGACGCAGCAGTCCCGCATCTTCGAATGGTCGGCGGGGGAGCTCGAGCCATCGGAGCCGGCATCGGCGAGACAGAGAGGATTGCCGAGCGCGTCGACCTGGATGCGGCCGGGGGCTGCGCCGGTCGCCCAGGCGGTCATCAGCGAATCCAGCAGCAGCACGCAGGCCGCCACCAGAATGATCACCGAATGCCGCCTGTCCCGACCAGAACGCAAAGCATGTCCTCCCGAGCTTCAGGCTACCACGGCGGACGATCGTTCAGAAGCGGCTCTCGCCCGTTCAAGATGACGCACCGCGCGATCGGTCGGCGCGGGTCCTCGCCCGGTTCGCACTGGGTCGAGGCGAGGAAGCTGTGGCCAGCGGGTTGATGTTCGGGCGGGGCGCCCGGACTACCCCCTCGACAATGCCACGACCGGGTCGAGCTGGGAGGCCCTGCGGGCCGGAAGGTAGCCGAAGGCGATGCCGATCAGGCTCGAGCAGAGAAACGCGGCGACGATCGAGGTGGTCGAGTAGATCAGGCCGAAGCTGCTGCTGAGCAGCGTGAACACCAGGCCGAAGGCGAGCGCCAGCCCCACCCCCAGGAGACCGCCGATCAGGCAGACCAGCACTGCCTCGATCAGGAACTGCTGCATGATGTCGCTCTGCCGCGCGCCGACCGCCATGCGCACGCCGATCTCGGAGATGCGCTCGGAGACCGAGACCAGCATGATGTTCATCACCCCGATGCCACCCACCACCAGCGAGATGACCGCGATCGCGGCGACCAGCAGCGTCAGCGTCTGCGTGGTGCTGGTGATGGTGGCGCGGATGTCGTCGCTGTTGACGATGAAGAAGTCCTCCGCGCCGTGGCGCAGCGTCAGCAACTGCGTGACCGCCGCCTCGGCGAGGTCGGTGTCGACCTCGTCGGACACCTTCACGGTGACGCTGCGGAGCGACATCGAGCCGAGGAAGCGCGCCTGCACGGTGGTGTAGGGCGTGTAGATCGTCAGGCTCTCGCTGCCTCCCGGGCCGCGTTGCACCGTTTCGACCACGCCGACGACCCGCAACGGCACCTTGCCGACGAGGATCGTCTGTCCCAGCGGGCTGGCGCCGTCCGGGAACAGGGTCTTGCGGGTGTTCTGGTCAATCACGGCCTCCTGGGCCAACGCCCGCACCGCCTCGGCATCGAACAGGCGGCCGAGCGCCAGCGTCGCGCCGGTCGCATCGAAATACTGCGCGCCGACGCCGCTGACCTGGGCATTGGCTTCGACCGCATCGAAGCGCGCCACCGCGGATGTCGCCACGGTTGGGGTCACCGCGGCGACGTAGGGCTGGCGGGCGAGGGCGTCGGCATCGTCGACCACCAGCGTGGTGATGCGCCCGGAGCGCGTGTCGCCGAAGCTGGTGCCGGCGAAGACCTGCAGCGTGTTGGTCCCGAGGCTCGAGATGTTGGCCAGCACCCGCTCCTGCGTGCCTTGGCCGAGGGCGACCACCGATACCACCGAGGCAATGCCGATGATGATGCCGAGCATCGTCAGGAAGGTGCGGAGCCGGTGCGCGTTCATGGCAAGCAGCGCCATGCGGAACGCCTCGCGGAAGCGATTGAGCAGCCCCCGCAAGCCCGCCGAGGCTGGGCGCCGCCCGGCCGTCTCCGGCGCAGCCCAGGCCGATTGCTCGCCCTTGTCGGTCCGCCGGTCCGAGACGATCGCGCCGTCGCTGATCTCGATGATCCGCTCGGCGCGAGCGGCGATCGACGTATCATGGGTGACGATGACGACCGTGCGTCCCTCGGCATGGAGCTCGTCAAGGATGCTGAGCACCTCGTCGCCGCTGTGGCTGTCGAGGGCGCCGGTCGGCTCGTCGGCGAGGATGACGCGCGCATCGTTCATCAGGGCCCGGGCGATCGACACCCGCTGCTGCTGGCCGCCCGACAGCTGGCCCGGTCGGTGCCCGGTCCGCTCCGTCATGCCGAGCCGGCCGAGCAGCGCCGCGGCGCGGCTTCGGCGTGCCGCGAGCGGCGTGCCGGCATAGATCGCGGGAATCTCGACATTGCCGAGGGCGGTGAGCTCGGAGAGGAGGTGATAGCGCTGGAACACGAAGCCGAAATGCTCGCGGCGGAGCGCCGCCAGCTCGTCTGCGCCGAGCGAGGCGGTCTCGCGTCCCTCGATGCGGTAGCTGCCCCGCGTGGGCCGGTCGAGGCAGCCGAGGATGTTCATCAGGGTCGACTTGCCGGAGCCGGACTGGCCGACGATCGCCACCATCTCGCCAGCCGCGATGGTCAGATTGACGTCTCGGAGCACGGCCGTCATGCCCTCGCCCGAGGGATACTCGCGGGTGATGCCTTCGAGCACGATGAGCGGAGGCGCCATCGTGTTCACATCCCCATCGGCGGCCCGCCGGGGCCGCCGCGGATGGCTGACGGAGCGGCGCTGGCGGTGGCTTCGCCGGTGACCACGACCTCGCCCTCGGCGAGGCCGCTCAGGACCTCGGCGACCACCTTGTCGTTCAGCCCGATCTCGACCTTGCGCTCGGCGATCGTACCCTCCGGGCCGACGACGCGGACGGTATAGAGCCCGTCGGCATCCTTGGTGCCGAGCGCCGCCGCAGGCACCGTCAGCACGTCCTTGGCCTCGCCGAGGACGATGTGCACCTGCGCCGTCATGTAGGTCCTGAGGTCGCCGTCCTCGTTGGGGACGTTGAACACGCCGTTGTAGTAGACCGCCTCCGAGGCGCTGTTGCTCGCGCTCGCGGCGCTGCTCGAGGCGCTGAAGCTGCTGTCGTTCTTGATCGACTCCGGCGCGGGCTCGATCGATTCGAGCGTCGCGGCAAAGCGCCGGTCCGGGTCGCCGAGGATAGTGAAATAGACCGGCAGCCCGGGCTTCACCTTCGTGATGTCGGCTTCGGAGATCTCGGTGCGGACCGTCATGGTGTCGAGCTGGCCGAGGATGACGATCGTCGGCGCCGACTGGGTCGCGTTCACCGTCTGCCCTTCCTGGCTGACGATCATCAGCACCGTGCCGCTCGTCGGCGCGGTGATCCGGGTGTAGTCGAGGTCGTCCTGGGCGGCTTCGACCGAGACTTCGGCCTGTCGGGTGAGCGCTTCCAGTGCGGCGATCTGTGCTTCGGTGACCTTGAGGGCCGCCTCGGCACTATCGAACTCGGCCCGCGAGACCGTATTCCTTGCCAGGAGGTTTCGCTGGCGATCGAGGCTTTGCTTGTTGAGCACGTAAGTCGCTCGCTTCTCGGCGAGCTGCGCCTTGGTGTTGGCGAGCGCCGCCTCGGCGATGCTCAGGCTGTTCTGCTGGGAGATGGAGTCGATTTCGGCGATCAGGTCGCCGGCCGCGACCGTGTCGCCGAGCGCGACCTTGACGGAGGTGATCCGTCCCGACGCCTGGGCCCCGACCGCGACCAGTCGTGCCGGCTTGAGCGTGCCGGTCGCGAGAACCGTCTCCTCCACATCGCCGCGGCTTACCGTGGCAGTCATAAGCGCTGCCGAGCGGTCGGCGAAGGCGCGCTGCCAGATGGCGTATCCGACGGCGAGCATGCACGCCGCCGCGACGCTGATGATGAGGATCCTTCCGATCTTCATTGCCTACCTTTGGC
>JAEVZM010000324.1 GCA_023392225.1 Pseudomonadota bacterium | reverse complement strand
GGGCGCGCGGCCGGCGACCTGCCGCCGGCGCTCAAGGCCGCGCTCGCCTCGCTGGGCCTCATGTAGCCGCGGCTCAGCCGGCGATGTTGTCGATGAGCCGGGTCCGGCCGAGCCGGGCGGCGGCGAGGAGGCGGAGCGGCTCGACGCGGGGATCGGCCACCTCGGCGAGCGTCTCGGCGTTGCGCAGCGCCACGTAGTCGACGTCGAAGCCGGCGGATGCGAGCGCGCCGCGGGCGGCGGCCAGTGCCTCGTCGGGCCGGGCCCCGGCGCGGATCGCCGCGGCGGCGGCCTCGAGGGTGGCGTGGAGCGTCGGGGCGGTCACCCGTTCCTCCGGCGAGAGGTAGGCGTTGCGCGAGGACAGGGCGAGGCCGTCGCCGGCGCGCACCGTGGGATGCCCGACGACGTCGATCGGCAGGCCGAGATCGGTCACCATGCGCCGGACGACGGCGAGCTGCTGGTAGTCCTTCTCGCCGAACACGGCCACGTCCGGCGCGCAGGCGATGAACAGCTTGGCGACCACGGTCGCGACTCCGCCGAAGAAGTGGGGGCGGGTGTCGCTCTCGAGGCCGCGCGCCGGCCCTTCGACGGTGATCCGGGTGGCAAAGCCGGCAGGGTACATCTCGTCGACCGTCGGAGCGAAGACGGCCTCGACCGCGAGGCTGCGGAGCTTGGCGAGGTCCGAAGCCTCGTCGCGCGGATAGGCGGAGAAGTCCTCGCTCGGGGCGAACTGCGTCGGGTTGACGAAGATCGAGACGATCACCCGCTCGGCTGCCGTGCGGGCGCGGCGGACGAGCTCGAGGTGGCCC
Organism: Pseudomonadota bacterium; assembly: GCA_023392225.1. Taxonomy (GTDB): domain Bacteria; phylum Pseudomonadota; class Alphaproteobacteria; order Rhizobiales; family Kaistiaceae; genus Bauldia. Next base: position 6,830 of record JAEVZM010000324.1, on the reverse strand, counting down.
TCGTGGAGGGCACCCATGGTCGGCACCAGCGCGACGCGGTGCCGTTCTGCCCGCCACGCTTCGGTCCGTTGCTGCATCTCCCGCACGGAGCGGATCACTTCCAGCATGTACATTCCCTTGCTTCGGGGCGCGGACGCTAGCAAAGGCAGCCACCACGGGGCAATCTGTCCGTGTCGACGCCGTGGGAGGACGATCCCGGATATCGCGTCGCAGGCAAGGAGCGGCAATGAAGCGAACGGTAGTGAACGGGGCCGTCACCAATATTGTCTACGGCGTGATTGCGCTGGTGCCGATCGGCATTCTCGCCCTGCTGGTCGTCCAGGTGCTCAACGTTCTCGGCGAAGTCGCGCGGCCGCTCGCGCTTCATTCCAAGCTCGCGGCCGCCCTGGTGGTGGTGGTTGGGCTCGCCGCGGTGCTGGTGCTGTGCTTCCTGCTCGGCCTCCTGATCCGCACGCGGCTCGGTACCGCGACCTACGAGTCGATCGAGCGGCGCTACCTCAAGCGCCTGCCGGGCTACGAGCCGATCACCTCGATCCTGCGCGGCTTCGCGCAGAAGTCGGAGGGCTACAGACCGGTCACGGTCAGCCTGTTCGGGCCGGGAACCGCCGTCTTCGGGCTGCTGATCGAAGCCAACGGCAACGGCACCATGACCGTGTTCGTGCCGACGGCGCCGACCATGGCGGTGGGCAGCATCCACGTCGTCGACGAGGACCGGGTCCGGATCCTCGACGCAAGCTTCTCCGACCTCAGCGGCTGCATCTCGCAGTGGGGCATCGGATCGCGCCGGCTGCTGGAACGGCTTCCGGGCGATGCCTGACCGGTCGATCGGATGGGCGCGGCGCTTGTTTCCCAGCGCCGAAGCGCCACATTCGGCCGCAACAAGGTCGCCGGACCAACGGAACTCCGGCGGATAGGGATGATGGCAGAGAAGACGAAAGCCCCGCTGACCCAACGCACCGCCGCAACCGAGCCCGCGCAGGGCTCGCCGTCGGCGGAGATCGATGCCTTCCTCCGGCAGGCGCGCACGCTCGCGAAGCCGACCGAGGGGCGGGGGCGGCTGATCTTCTCCCTCGATGCGACCATGAGCCGGCAGCCGACCTGGGACACCGCCTGCCGCCTGCAGGCCGAGATGTTCGACGAGGCCGGCAAGGTCGGCGGCCTGACGGTCCAGCTCGTCTACTACCGCGGTTATGGCGAGTGTCGTGCCAGTCGCTGGGTGGACGACACCGGCGGGCTCCGCGATCTCATGACAGGGATAACGGTCCGCGGCGGCCAGACCCAGATCGGCAAGGTGCTGAGCCACGCCCGTCGCGAGGCGCGTGCGAACAAGGTTGCGGCGATGGTGTTCGTCGGCGATGCCCTCGAGGAGCCGATCGACGCGCTTGCCCAGAAGGCGGGAGAGCTGGGGCTGCTCGGGCTTCGCCTGTTCGTCTTCCAGGAGGGGCGGGATGCCAAGGTCGAGGCCGGGTTTCGCGAGCTGGCCCGACTGAGCGGCGGCGCCTATGCCCGCTTCGACACCAATGCTGCCGGCGAGCTCGCCCAGCTGCTGCGGGCCGCGGCCGCCTATGCGGCCGGTGGCCTCAAGGCGCTCGAGAAACGGGGAGGGGGCGCAGACCGCCTGCTCCTCTCCCAGATGCGCGGCTGATGGCATTCCTCTTCGCCGGCCTCGCCGTCCTCGTCGTCCTCCTCGTCCTGGCGCGCGGCTTCGTCGCGGCCGATCCGCGGTCCCTGGTCCGGGCGCTCCGGTACATCGTCGGCATCGGCATGATGGTGTTCGGCGCGGCGCTGCTCCTCGCCCGGCGCTGGGAGCTCGGCGTGCCGCTGATCGCGGCCGGCTTCTCGGCGATGACGCTGGGCCGGATCGGTCCGATCGATCTCGGCGGTAGCCGGCGGACGCCGGGCGGGCGGTCGTCCGTCCGCTCGATCTATCTCGAGATGGAGCTCGACCACGACACCGGCGCCATGAACGGCCAGGTGCTCGGCGGCAGCTATGAAGGACGCCGCCTCGACGATCTCGACGTGCCGGACCTGCAGCGGCTCTATCGCGAGGTGGCGACGGACCCGGAGAGCCTGGCGCTACTCGAAGCTTATCTCGACCGCCGGCTTCCCGGCTGGCGTGAGGACGTCGAGCGTGACGCGGCAGCGGGGCCGGGCCCCGCGACGGATGCGGGCCCCATGACTGACGAGGAGGCCTATCAGGTCCTTGGCCTTGCGCCCGGCGCCAGTGAGGCGGAAATCCGGGCTGCGCACCGGAGCCTGATGAAGGGTGTCCACCCCGACCAGGGCGGCTCGACGTTCCTCGCGGCGAAGATCAACGAGGCGAAGGACAGACTGCTCGGCAAACGACATCGGTAGAGCCCAGTTTACGCGTTACCAGGAAGAGGGACCCCGAGGGCAGTTCATACCGTCGCGGAGAGTGTGATCACTCCGCGATGGCGTAGCAGGCAAACTTCTGCTTCACGAGGAAGGCGCAGGCAGCCTGTGCCTCCTCCTTGCCGGCGAAGCCGGCGAAGCGGGCGCGATAGAGGGTTTCCGCCCCCTTCTCGACCGGCTCCGTGTAGGGCGCGGTATTGGCGAAGACCTCGGCGGAGGCAGCGGCCCGCGCCTTCTGCAGCACGGTCAGGGCAGACGCCTGGCTCGGCGCCGCGGCGAGCTGGATCTTCCAGCCGGTCATGGTCGGCAGGTCGGCGAAGCGCTCCATCACGACGACCTGCTCGGAGGCGTCGAGCGAGGCGATCGGGGCGGGCGCCGGCAGCGGGGCGTCGGCGATCTCGTCCTGATCGTCGGTGATGTCGCCCTGGGCGCTGTACTCGTCGGGAATGAGGGTGGCGATGTCGGTGACCGCGGCGGCAGCCGGGGCGACGGGGACGTCGTCGGCGGCATAGGCCGAGATGACCGAGGCCGGGCGGAGGCGCGGCATCGGCAGCTCGGCGAGCACCGGGACGGACTCGTCGATCTCGGCCGAGGCAATGAGCTCCTCGCCGCCATAGGCCGGCCCGTCGACGCCCTGCGGCAGGATGAGCGGGGCAGTGCGCGGGCCGCGCGAGGCCTTGCCGATGTACTGGTTGACCAGCTTGGTCATGTAGGCGTCGCGCGAGGAGCCGCTCGAGCCGCCCAGCACCACCGCGACCAGGCGGCGGTCGGGCAGGTTGACCGAGGTGACCAGGTTGAAGCCCGAGGCGCGGGTGTAGCCGGTCTTGATGCCGTCGACGCCGTTGACCTTGCCGAGCAGCCGGTTGTGGTTGCCGATCTTGGCACCGTTGTAGGTGAAGCTCGTGGTCTTGAAGTAGCGGAAGTAGGTCGGGAAGCGGTCCTGCAGGGCGCGGCCGAGGAGCGACATGTCGCGCGCCGTGGTCACCTGCGCGGTGTTGGGCAGGCCGTGCGCGTTCTTGAAGGTGGTGTTGCGCATGCCCAGCGAGCGGGCGCGCTGCGTCATCATCGTGGCGAAGCGGGTCTCGCTGCCGCCGATATGCTCGCCGAGCGCGGTGGCCATGTCGTTGGCCGAGCGGGTGACGAGCGACAGGATCGCATCCTTGACGGTAATCGTGTTGCCGGCCTTCACGCCGAGCTTCGAGGGCGGCTCCGCGGCGGCATTCGCCGACACCTTGATTCGCGTGCCGAGCGTAATCTTGCCGGCTTCGAGCGCCTCGAAGGTAAGGTAGAGCGTCATCATCTTGGTGAGCGACGCGGGGTAGGCCTTGGTGTCGGCGTTGCTCGCGTAGAGCACCTTGCCGGTCTTGGCATCGACGACGATGGCGGCCTGGGTCACGGCCTGGGCCTGACCCGCAGCAACGCTCGCGGCGGCCGCAAGAAAACCTGCGCCAATCCAGGAAAGGCCAATAGCCCGAAGCGTTTGCAGTCGCTTCTTGATCACGTGCAACTCCGCACTCTGCGGCCCAATACACCGGCCGCCGTTCCAATTTGCCGCGCTGCGAAGGAGCGCAAGCTCATCTCTCGGCGGCGGCACCAACGCGCAAACCGCGATCACTTCCGAGTCCGTGACCGAATTCGTTACGTCGCAGGCGGCATTAACCCCATGCCAACCGCGCTACCGGCCTCGTCCTGACAGTATGGAGGTGAAGTTACCAATCCGTAAAGGGTGATCGGAGCGGCCATGCGACGCGGCATCCCATTGTGCATCGCACAATTTCCGATTGACGAAATTGCTGCGCTGCACATATATGCTTGGAGAGCTTCCCCGGTGCGGGGACGCTGGTAGCAGGAGGGGAGTTGACGTGATCGGGAATTTGGACGAGCTGCAGAAGGCCGGTAAGGAAAACATGGACGTCGCAGTGAAGAGCATGGGGGCCATGACGAAGGGCTTCCAGGCACTCGCCGCGGAGGCAGCGGACTATTCGAAGCGCTCCTTCGACACGAGCGCCAAGGCTTTCGAGAACCTGCTCGGCGCAGGCAGCCTCGACAAGGCGGTGGAGGTCCAGTCGGACTATGTCCGCAACGCCTACGAGGGCTACGTGAGCCAGGCGACGAAGGTCAGCGAGATCTTCCAGGCGATGGCGCGCGACGCCTACAAGCCCTACGAGGGCCTTTTCGGCAAGATGCCCAAGTAAGCCGCATCCTTTCAGGACGCGATGCAGAGGCCCGGCCCAGTCCGGGCCTTTGTCGTTTCGGGGCGCCGTTGAATCGGCGACGCGGCATCCTAAATATTCAACTGCGAGCCCACCCGGAAACCTCCCACAGCCTTCGCCTTCGATCTGGCACCGATCGTGCAATCAAATTTTGCGCGGTAGATTGCGCCGCGTGGGGTTTCCCGGCAGGATTCGCGAGCATGAAGGAACTTGAGCCAGGAAATGAGCAATCCCATTCGGCGACAGGACGATGACTCAGGGGCGGGCCTCGCGACCCGAACCAAGACCCGGACGAAGCGTCCGAGCCTGTACCGTGTATTGCTCCTCAACGACGACTACACGCCCATGGAATTCGTGGTCGTCGTCCTCGAGCGCTTCTTCCAGAAAGGGCGGGAAGACGCGACTCGGATCATGCTGCATGTGCATCAGCACGGCGTCGGGGAATGCGGCATCTACACGTACGAAGTGGCGGAGACCAAGGTCGCTCAGGTCATGGATTTCGCCCGCAAACACCAGCATCCTCTGCAATGCGTCATGGAAAAGAAGTGAGGTAGCCCGTGCCGTCGTTTTCCCGCAGCCTCGAGAAGTCCCTGCACCAGGCGCTGGCCCTCGCGAGCGAGCGCCATCAGGAATACGCCACCCTTGAACACCTGCTCCTCGCGCTGCTCGAGGACCAGGATGCCGCCGCCGTCATGCGGGCCTGCAACGTCGATCTCGACGTGCTCCGCCGCAATCTGGTCGAGTACATCGACACTGAGCTGGCCAATCTCGCCACCGGCTCGGAGGAGGATTCGAAGCCGACCGCCGGCTTCCAGCGCGTCATCCAGCGCGCCGTGATCCACGTCCAGTCCTCCGGCCGCGAGGAGGTGACCGGCGCCAACGTGCTGGTCGCGATCTTCGCCGAGCGCGAGAGCCACGCTGCGTATTTCCTGCAGGAGCAGGACATGACGCGCTACGACGCGGTCAACTACATCAGCCACGGCATCGCCAAGCGGGCGGGCGCCAACGAGGCGCGGCCGGTTCGCGGCGTCGACGAGGACGCCTCTCCGACCGAGGGCCGCGGCGAGGAGAACAAAAAGAAGGCGGATGCGCTCGATGCCTATTGCGTCAACCTCAACGACAAGGCGCGCAAGGGCAAGATCGACCCGCTGATCGGCCGTGACACCGAGATCAGCCGCACCATCCAGGTGCTGTGCCGGCGCCAGAAGAACAATCCGCTGTTCGTCGGCGACCCCGGCGTCGGCAAGACCGCGATCGCCGAGGGCCTCGCCAAGCGCATCGTCGACGGCGACGTGCCCGAGGTGCTCAGGGACTCGACGGTGTTTGCCCTCGACATGGGCACGCTGCTCGCCGGCACCCGCTACCGCGGCGACTTCGAGGAGCGCCTCAAGCAGGTGATCAAGGAGATCGAGGATTTCCCGGGCGCCATCATGTTCATCGACGAGATCCACACGGTGATCGGCGCCGGTGCGACCTCGGGCGGCGCCATGGACGCCTCGAACCTGCTCAAGCCGGCGCTCGCCTCCGGCGCGATCCGCTGCGTCGGCTCGACCACCTACAAGGAGTATCGCCAGTTCTTCGAGAAGGACCGGGCGCTGGTCCGCCGCTTCCAGAAGATCGACGTCAACGAGCCGACCATCCCGGACGCGATCGAGATCCTGCAGGGCCTCAAGCCGTATTTCGAGGACTACCACCGCGTCCGCTACACCAACGACGCGATCAAGAGCGCGGTGGAGCTGTCGGCCCGGCACATCCATGACCGCAAGCTTCCGGACAAGGCGATCGACGTGATCGACGAGACCGGCGCTTCGCAGATGCTGCTGCCGGAATCGAAGCGGAAGAAGACGATCGGCGTGAAGGAGATCGAGAGCACCATCGCGACGATGGCGCGCATCCCGCCGAAGTCGGTCTCCAAGGACGATGCCGAGGTGCTCAAGAACCTCAACGAGACGCTGCGGCGGGTCGTCTACGGCCAGGACGCCGCGATCGAGCGCCTCGCCTCGGCGATCAAGCTCGCCCGCGCCGGGCTCCGCGAGCCGGAGAAGCCGATCGGCTGCTACCTGTTCTCTGGCCCGACCGGCGTCGGCAAGACCGAGGTCGCCCGCCAGCTCGCCAACTCGCTCGGCGTCGAGCTGCTGCGCTTCGACATGTCGGAGTACATGGAGCGGCACACCGTCTCGCGGCTGATCGGCGCGCCTCCGGGCTATGTCGGCTTCGACCAGGGCGGCCTGCTCACCGACGGCG
>JAEVZM010000301.1 GCA_023392225.1 Pseudomonadota bacterium | reverse complement strand
ACCTCGCTCAACCCGGTGAAGCGGATCGGCGAGCAGGTGGCGGCGGTGCTCCGGCTGAAGCTCGGCCTGTCGCGGCGGGAGGCGCGGGAGCGGGCGCGCGACCTCCTCGGCGACGTCGCGATTCGCGATCCGGGCCGGGTGCTGGCGGCCTATCCGCACGAGCTGTCGGGCGGCATGCGCCAGCGCGTGCTGATCGCCATCGCCTTCTCGTGCCGGCCGCGGCTGGTGGTGGCCGACGAGCCGACCACGGCGCTCGATGTGACGGTGCAGCGCCAGATCCTGCGCCTCATCCACGACCTCCAGCACCGCGACAACGCGGCGGTGCTGTTCGTCACCCACGACCTCGGGCTGGTGGCGAAGCTCTGCCAGACGGTCACCGTGCTGCATGCCGGGCGGGTGCTCGAGGCGGGCGAGACGGCGGCGGTGCTCCGCGATCCTCGCCATGCCTATACGCGGGCGCTGCTCTCCTCGACGCCGCGGCTCGACCGCCCGGCCGACGCGCTGGCGCCGCTGCCGGCGGAGCTGGTGACGCAGCTCCATGAGGAGGCACGGCTCTACGACCTCGCCAACCAAGCGAATTACCAATGACCCCGCCGCCAATGACTGGAGCGCTGGTCCGCCTCGAGGGCCTCTCCGTGGCCTTTCCCGACCGCAGCCGGAAGCCGCTGTTCGGACGGGCGCCGATGGTCGAGGTGGTGCATGGCGTCGACCTCGAAATCCCGCGCGGTGCCGCGCTCGGGCTGGTCGGCGAATCCGGCTCGGGAAAGACCACCATCGGCCGCGCCCTGGTGCGGCTGGTCAAGCCGAGCGGTGGCGCCCTCGTCTATGACGGGGTCGATATCGCCGGCTGGGACGAGGACCGGCTCCATCCGCTCCGCGCCCGGCTGCAGATGATCTTCCAGGACCCGCAGTCCTCGCTCAATCCGCGCCTCACCATCGGCACGACGCTGCAGCGCCCGCTCGAGGCGTTCGGCCGTGGCGGCGACCGGGCGGGCCGGCGTCGCCGCGTCGCCGAGCTGCTCGAGACTGTGGGCCTCCCCGCGGCATTCGCCGGACGCTACCCGCACGAGCTGTCCGGCGGCCAGCGCCAGCGGATCGGCATCGCCCGGGCGCTGGCGCTCGAGCCGGAGTTCATCGTCGCCGACGAGATCGTCTCCGGCCTCGACGTCTCCAGCCAGGCGCAGATCCTGCTCCTCCTGCGCCGGCTGCAGGCCGAGCTCAACCTGACGCTGGTGTTCATCAGCCACGACCTCTCGGTGGTGCGGGTGCTGTGCGACCGCGTCGCCGTGCTCTCGGCGGGGCGGGTGGTGGAAGCCGGCGAGACGGCGGCGGTGTTCGCCGACCCAAAGCACGCCTATACGCGCGAGTTGCTCACGAGCGTGCCGCTGCCCGAGATCGAGGACGGCTGGATCATGGCCGAGGTGCCGGCCGGCTGAGCCGGATCAGCCGCGGCGGAAGGCGAGGTAGGTCGGCCGGCGGCCTTCGCGAATCGCCTTGGCCTCGTAGCGCGTGCCCGGCCAGCCGGGATAGGGCTTCCGCCAGTCGTCGGCCTCCTCCGCCGTCCAGGCGAAATCGGCGCGGGGCGTGAGATGGCGGAGCGTCCAGTCGATGTAGCCGTCGATGTCACTGGCCACGCGCAACAGCCCGCCGGGGGCGAGGACGCGGGCGATGCGCGCGAGATTCTCCGGGCCGACGAAGCGGCGCTTCCAGTGCCGACGCTTCGGCCACGGGTCGGGATAGAACAGGCCGACGCCGGCGAGCGAGGCCGCGGGCAGCCAGTCGAGCAGCCCGGCGGCGTCATCGTCATGCAGGCGGACATTGCCGAGGGCGCGGTCGGCGACCGCCGAGACCGCCTTGGCCATGCCGGCGACGAAGGGCTCGACGCCGATGAAGCCGGTGCCGGGGTGGGCCGTGGCTTCGGCGATCAGATGCTCGCCGCCGCCGAAGCCGATCTCGAGCCGGACGTCATCGACCGGCGCGGCGAACAGCGCCGTCAGCGGGGCCGGCGGCGCCGTGGCGAGGTCGACGGCGAGGGACGGGTAGGCGTCGGCCATGAGGCCGCTGCGGCGGGCGGAAAGGGGCTTGCCCTTCCGCCGGCCGTGGAGCCGCCGTCGCTGCTCGCCGTCCACGCCGAGACTCAGCGCAGGGCGCTGCGCAGCGTCTCGGCGAGGTCGGTCTTCTCCCACGAGAAGCCGCCGTCATCCTCGGCCGGCCGGCCGAAATGGCCGTAGGCCGCGGTCCGCGCGTAGATCGGCTTGTTGAGGCCGAGGTGCTGGCGGATGCCGCGGGGCGAGAGGTCCATGGCGCTCTTCAGCGTCTGCTCGAGGCGGGCCTCCTCGACCTTGCCGGTGCCGTGCAGGTCGACATAGATCGACAGCGGTTGGGCGACGCCGATGGCGTAGGAGAGCTGGATCGTGCAGCGGTCGGCGAGGTCGGCGGCGACCACGTTCTTGGCGAGGTAGCGGGCCGCATAGGCCGCCGAGCGGTCGACCTTGGTCGGGTCCTTGCCCGAGAACGCGCCACCGCCATGCGGGGCCGCGCCGCCATAGGTATCGACGATGATCTTGCGCCCGGTCAGGCCGGCGTCGCCGTCCGGGCCGCCGATCACGAACTTGCCGGTCGGGTTGACGTGCCACACGGTGTCGGCGTCGATCCACTCCTCCGGCAGGGCGGCATGGACGATCGGGGAGATGATCTCCTTGATGTCCTCGGAGGTCAGCGACTTGCCGTCGCGGGCATCGACGTGCTGCGTCGAGACGACGATCGAATCGACGCCCACCGGCTTGCCGTAGTGGTACTTGACGGTGACCTGGCTCTTGGCGTCCGGCCCGAGCTCGGGCGCCGCGCCCGACTTCCGTGCCTCGCTCATCATCTTGAGGATCTTGTGGGCGTAGAAGATCGGCGCCGGCATCAACTCCGGGGTCTCGCGGCAGGCATAGCCGAACATGATGCCCTGGTCGCCGGCACCCTCGTCCTTGTTGCCGCTCGAGTCGACGCCCTGGGCGATGTCGACGGACTGCGGATGCAGGAGAACGTCGATCTTGGCGTTCTTCCAGTGGAAGCCGTCCTGCTCGTAGCCGATGTCCTTGATGGCGGCGCGGGCGAGATCCTCGACCGAGTCGATCACCGACTCGGGGCCGCGCACCTCGCCGGCGATGACGACGCGGTTGGTGGTGGCGAGTGTCTCGCAGGCAACGCGCGCCTCGGGCATGGCGCCCAGGTAGGCATCGACCACGGCGTCGGAAATTCGGTCACAGACCTTGTCCGGATGTCCCTCGGAAACCGATTCGCTCGTGAAGAGGTAGGTAGCGCGCAAGGAAATGCACCCCCGTTTTTCTTGTGTTCGGACGGCCGGGCCGCCCCTGGACGGCAGTGGTTCTGGCAGTGATCATGGCAGTGGTCAATCCCGCGGAACCGCGACATCGATGCGAAAACGCGCACGAAATTCGCCGTCGGGGGATTTCCCCTCGACGGCGAGCGCTTCCTTCGAGGCGTGGCCGGAAACGCTCCGGCTCACACTTCCTCTTCGTCGTCCGCACCGGCCATGGCGCGAACGAGCTCGATCACTTTTCGCCGGATCTTGGCATCCTTGATCCGGATGAACGCCTTGTTGAGCTGTACGCCTTCCGAACTCGAAAGGAAATCAACGACGTAGCTCGCCGAAGGACGTTCGGCCACTCCGTCGACGCCGGGCTCTGCCGGAGCCGAGCCGGGAGCGTCTTCGAAGAAGAAGGACACCGGGACGGTAAGCACCCTTGCGATATGCTGCAGGCGGCTTGCACCGATCCGGTTGGTGCCCTTCTCGTATTTCTGGATCTGCTGGAACGTGATGCCGAGATTCTCGCCAAGCTTCTCCTGGCTCATTCCCAACATCATCCGACGGAGACGGACCCGACTGCCGACATGAATGTCGATCGGGTTAGGCTGTTTCTTATTGGCCATTGAGGCACTCTCGTTTGGGCCGCGCACGGCACTCCTTTTCCAAGACGGCCGGATGACCGTCCACTCCAAGTTCGATTGCCCGTCTCGGGCGCCCGTAGCGCAGTGCAGCGAGCGTCCAAGTTGCAGGGCCGGCGGACATGAGCATGACGCCCAGAGGACTGTCAATTATGCGCAATGACCTCCCCGTGTCGGCGCGACCTGCCGGCAACCACAACGCAAGCAAGCACGGCTACGAGAAAAATCACATCCCCAAAACGCGTGTATAGCGGTAATGTTACAACGTCGGGAAGGTTTCCATCCAACGTTCCGACAACCCCAAGGGGAAGACTGCCGCGCGATCGGCCATAGGGATCGATGATTGCGGAGATGCCGGAATTCGCGGCGCGCACGACCGGCAGGCCCTCCTCGACGGCCCTGAGGCGGCTCTGCAGAAAATGCTGATAGGGGCCAGGGGTTACGCCGAACCAGCCGTCATTGGTGAGGTTGAGGATCCAGCCCGGCCGGGGTCCGTCCGGCACAACCGCGCCGGGAAAAATGATCTCGTAGCAGATCAGCGGCGCGAAGGGGGCAGCGCCGGGAAGGGTCAGCATCATCCGCGCCTGGCCGGGGGTGAAGCCCTCGGGGAGTGCGACGAGCTGGCGCAGGCCGAGCGCCTCCAGCAGGTCCCGGAACGGCAGGTACTCGCCAAAGGGCACGAGGTGGACCTTGTCGTAGGCCGCGACGATCGTACCGCCATCGTCGATGACGAGGACGCTGTTGAAGGCATCGCCCCACGGGCGCGACGGGTCCCTGGCCCGCACCGCACCGGTGACCAGCGTCGCCCCGGCGGGCAGCAGGGCGCCGATCGCCTCGAGCACGTCGGGGCGCTCCGAGAGGAGGAATGGAAAGGCGGATTCGGGCCAGATCAGGATCGTGCCGGCATCGATCTTCTCGCCGCCGGGGCCGGGCCGGGCGCTGAGCTCCAGATAGCGCGCGACGATTTCGTCCTCGTTCTCGGCCTGCCATTTCTCGCTCTGGTCGAGGGACGGCTGGACGAGCCGGACCGGCGCGCCGGCATCATCGGCATCCGCGCCCGCCAGTCGGGCGAGGCCGAAGCCGACATGGACGACGAGGAGGAGCGCGGCGAGTGCGACGAACACCCGGTCGCTGCGGCGGCGCGCCGCGGGTGCGAGGGCGGCGGGGGCGGCGAAGATGATGAAGGCGGCGAGCGTCAGCCCCCACAGCCCGACCACCGAGGCCGACTGCATCATCACCGGCGTCGGGGCGAGCGTGTAGCCGAAGGCGTTCCAGGGAAACCCGGTCAGCACATGGCCGCGTAGCCATTCGAGCCCGGCGAAGGCCGCGGCGAGGATCACGACCCGCCGCCATCCGTCCCGCCAGCACAGCGCCGCGAGGCCGGCGGCGAGCCCCCAGAACAGCGCCAGTCCGGCCGGCAGGATGGTGACGGCGAGCGGCAGCAGCCAGGCGAACTGGTCGCCGTCGACCAGGAAGGCGGTGCCGATCCACCAGAGGCCACCGAGGAAGTAACCGAAGCCGAAGCCCCACCCGGCGACCGCCGCGTTGCGGACCTGTCGCCAGCGCCGCGGCCCGGCCGCCGCGACCGCGCCGTCGAGCAGCC
>JAEVZM010000233.1 GCA_023392225.1 Pseudomonadota bacterium | reverse complement strand
CGCCGTATCGGACGGCGGCGCAGGGTCGACGACGATCACCGCGGCGGGATCGAGCCCGGAATCGAGCCAGCCCGACAGCATCGCGCCGCCCATCTTGCCGGCACCGACCAGCACCAGCGGCCGGGTGGGGGTGAGTGAAGAGAGAGTGTCCACGCGCGTCTGCCTGCCCGGTTGGTGAAAATCAGGCGAGGGACATAGCACGGCGCGGCACGATCCCGCATCCCGGGGCCCATCCCGGCCGCACGCTTGCCGTGCCGCAAGCGCCCGTCTATGCCAGACATCTCACGGCAGACGACGGGGAGAGGCATCTTTGTTCGAGCACGGCATCATCATCGTCGGCGGCGGCCATGGCGGCTCGCAACTGGCCGCCTCGCTGCGCGCCGAGGGCTATGACGGGCCGCTCCGGCTGGTGAGCGCCGAGACCGACATCCCGTACCAGAGGCCGCCGCTGTCGAAGGCCTATCTCAAGGACCCGGCGCACGACCTCCTGCCGCTCCGCCCCGAGTCCTTCTACGAGAAGAACGCCATCCAGCTGATGCTCGCCTCCGAGGTCGAATCGATCGACGTCGGCGAGCGCCAGCTCCGCCTGAGCGACGGGGCCGTGCTGTCATTCGACGGGCTGGGGATCGCCATGGGGGCGCGCCCGCGGATCCCGCCGATCGACGGCACGCACCTCGCCGGCGTCCACGTCCTCCGGGTGGCGGCCGAAGCCCGGGCGCTTCGCGAGCGCCTCGCCAATGCCGAGAACGTGGTGGTGGTCGGCGGCGGCTTCATCGGCCTCGAGGTCGCGGCGACCGCCCGGCTGCTCGGCCGGACCGTCACCGTGCTCGAGGCGGCCGACCGCCTGATGGGCCGGGTGGTCGCGCCGGAGATCTCCCGCTACTTCCTCGACCTGCATCGCGGCTGGGGGAGCGACGTCAAGCTGAACACCGCGATCGGCCGGATCGTCGGCGAGAGCGGCCGGGTGGTCGCGGTCGAATCCTCCACCGGCGAGCGCATCCCGGCCGACCTGGTCCTCCTCGGCATCGGCGTCCTGCCCAACACCGAGATCGCCGCGGCTGCCGGCCTGCCCGTCGACAACGGCATCCTGGTCGACGACACGATGGCGACCGGCGCCGCCGGCATCGTCGCCATCGGCGACTGCGTCTCCTTCCCGCACGCGGCGCTCGGCCGGCGCGTCCGGCTCGAATCCGTGCAGAACGCGGTCGACCAGGCCAAGGTCGCGGCCAAGACCCTGCTCGGCCGCCCGCACGTCTTCGACGAGGTGCCGTGGTTCTGGTCGGACCAGGGCGACGTCAAGCTGCAGATGGTCGGGCTGCCCTTCGGCGCCACCCGCTCCGTCATGCGCGGACGGCTCGAGGACAACCGCTTCTCGGTGTTCCACTTCGCCGACGACCGGCTGCTGGCGATCGATTCGGTCAACCGGCCCGCCGACCACATGGTCGGCCGGAAGCTGCTCGCGGCCGGCCTCTCGCCCTCGCCGGAGATGTGCTCCGACGAGAGCGTCGACCTCAAGGGCCTGGTGGTGAAGGTGACGAAGGACGACTAGCGGCGGGGCGTGCCGGAGCGCGAGCGCCGCCCGCCCCGGCCGGGATCAGGTCAGGTCAGCATGCCCTTGACGAGATGGCTCGCCTTGCCGAAGTCCATACGGCCCGGATAGCGGTCCTTCAGCGCCTGCATGCACTTGCCGATGTCGCGGAGTCCGGCGGCGCCGGTCTGCTTCACCGCCTCGGCACATACCGAGCGCAGCTCAGCATCGTCGAGCTCCTGCGGCAGGAACGACTTGATGATCGCGATCTCGTCGCGCTCCTCCTGGGCAAGATCTAGGCGATTGCCTTCCTCGTAAGCCTTCGCCGACTCCTTGCGCTGGCGGATCATGCGGGTGAGGATTTCCAGAATCTCGTCTTCGCCGACGCGATCCTTGCCCGTGCTCCGCGCCGCAATGTCGCGGTCCTTGATCGCCGCGCAGATCAGGCGAAGGGTCGACATCCGCCGCTTGTCCTGCTGAAGCATCGCTTCTTTCAGAGCGGCATTGATCGCATCACGCATCAAGGATTCTCCATTGGCGCGACAGGCCGAGCAAAGCTCGGGCAAACGGCGCGCGCAATTTTCACTCTCAAGATAAGCCGTTGTTCTTTCTGGACTTTGGCTTGGGTCACAACCATATGCCGGATCGGGCCCTGCGGCTCCGCCCACCGAATCGTGGCGATTGTGTGGGGTGTTGCCATCCAGGCGCAGTATATGGGCCGATTGCCCTCCGGAATCAAGCGGGCTGCCATGCGCTTGCCGCGGCGTGGCTACGCTGATAACGCAGAGCCCGATCCCGAGACTATAACGACGTCCGAGCGCTGGAGCGCGTCCCGATGACTGCAACCGAAACCTGGCACGAGCAGCGGCCCACCGCCCTCATCGTCCTCGCCGACGGCACCATCGTCGAGGGCATTGGCCTCGGCGCCGAGGGCGAGGCGCCCGGCGAGATCTGCTTCAACACCGCGATGACCGGGTACCAGGAGATCCTGACCGACCCGTCCTATGCGGGACAGATCATCACCTTCACCTTCCCCCATGTCGGCAATGTCGGCGTCAACGACGAGGACATCGAGACGGTCAATATGGCCGCCGCCTCGGGCGTGCGGGGATGCGTGCTGAAGACCGACATCACCGAGCCCTCCAACTACCGCGCGACCCGCGGTTTCGACGCCTGGCTGCGGGCCCGCGGCATCATCGGCATCGCCGGCGTCGACACCCGGGCGCTGACCGCGCTGGTCCGCGAGAAGGGATCGCCGAACGCCGTCATCGTCCACCGGCACGACGGCAACTTCGACCGGGCGAAGCTGGTCGCCGCGGCGCGGGCCTGGCCGGGCCTCGTCGGCATGGACCTCGCCAAGGAGGTCACCACAGGGCAGAGCTACACCTGGGACCAGACCTCCTGGGAATGGGGCAAGGGCTACGGTCGCCAGGAGGCGCCGACGCGCCACGTCGTCGCCGTCGACTACGGCATCAAGCGCAACATCCTGAGGCTTCTCGCCGACCATGGCTGCCGCGTGACGGTGCTGCCGGCGAGCGCCACCGGCGAGGAGATCCTCGCCCACAAGCCCGACGGCGTGTTCCTGTCGAACGGGCCGGGCGACCCCGCCGCGACCGGGGAATACGCCGTGCCGGCGATCCGCGAGGTGCTCGCCTCGGGCACGCCGACCTTCGGCATCTGCCTCGGCCACCAGATGCTCGGCATCGCGCTCGGCGGCAAGACCGTGAAGATGCACCAGGGGCACCACGGCGCGAACCATCCGGTCAAGGACCTGACCACCGGCAAGGTCGAGATCACCTCGATGAACCACGGCTTCGCGGTCGACACCGACACGCTTCCCGACGAGGTCGAGCAGACCCACGTCTCGCTGTTCGACGGCTCGAACTGCGGCATCCGCCACAAGAGCCTGCCGGTGTTCTCCGTGCAGTACCATCCCGAGGCGTCGCCAGGTCCGCGCGACAGCCGCTACCTGTTCGAGCGTTTCGTCAAGATGATCGACGAGCGCGGCTAGGGGGACCGGGATGGCGGGCGGCGAGCGGATCAGAAAGAGCCGTCTCGACGCCCTGAGCGACGGCGTATTCGCCTTCGCGATGACGCTCCTCGTCCTCAACCTCGAGCTGCCGGACGACTTTCATCCGCGCACCAGCGCGGACCTTGCCCGCGCCTTCGGCGCCCATCTCGACGACCTGCTGGTCTACGTGATCAGCTTCTTCGTGCTCGCCCGGCGCTGGTTCGGCCAGTCGCGCCTGAAGCCCGAGCCCGAGATCGCCAGCGACCGCCTCGCCCGCTGGACGCTGCTCCACCTCTTCTTCATCACCATGGTGCCGTTCTCGACCCAGATCGTCGGCCGCTACGACCTCGCGCCGGCGATCTGGCTCTATGCCGCCAATGTCGGCCTCGCCGCGCTCGTCGCCATCCGGCTGACGCGGCTGACCGAGGAGGAGGCCGGCGAGCCCGAGAAGAACGACGGCACGTTCGCGCTCGGTGTCTTCGTCGGCACGGCGATCCTGTCCTCGATCGTGGCCCTCTTCGACGTGACCGGCGCGATGCTGGTCTACCTCCTCAACACGCTGACGCCGCTGCTGAAGCGGGCACTCCGCCGCTGAGCCGCCTCAGATCGCGCCCGAGAAGGTATCGCAGGCGTCGACCCGGCCCTGCTGGTAGCCGCGCTTGAACCACTTGCTGCGCTGGGCCGAGGTGCCGTGGGTGAAGCTGTCCGGGACGACGTAGCCCTGGCTCTTCTTCTGGAGCGTGTCGTCGCCGATCTGCGTCGCCGCGTTGAGCGCCTCGTCGATGTCACCGACCTCGAGGATGCCCTTGGCGTCGGCATCGTGGGCCCAGACCCCGGCAAGGCAGTCGGCCTGGAGCTCGAGCCGCACCGAGAGCGCATTGGCGTCGCTCCGGCTCGCCCGCCGCCGCTCGGCATCGACCTGCGGGAGGACGCCGAGAAGGTTCTGGACGTGGTGGCCGACCTCGTGGGCGATGACGTAGGCCTGGGCGAAGTCGCCCGGCGCACCGAAGCGCCGGCTCATCTCGTCGAAGAACGAGAGGTCGAGATAGAGCTTGTGGTCGCCCGGGCAGTAGAACGGCCCGGTGGCGGCGCTGGCGAAGCCGCAGGCGGACTGCACCTGCCCGGTGAACAGCACCAGCGTCGGGTCCTCGTAGCGCTTCCCGCCCTCCTGGAACAGGCGCCCCCACGTGTCCTCGGTATCGCCGAGCACGGTGGCGACGAACTGGCCCTCCTCGTCGGTAGGGACTCCGCTCTGGCCCGGGTTGTTGACCGACACCTGGCTCCCCCCGCCACCGCCGAGGATCGAGGAGAGATCGACTCCGGAGAACCACAGTACCCCGAGGAGGATTATGATGCCGACGATGCTGAAGCCGCCGCCCCGACCGCCGATCGGGATGCCGATGCGGGGGCCGCCGCCCGAGCCGCCGGGAAAGCCGAAGCCGCCACGGCCGAAGCCGCCGCCCATGCCACCGCCCTGACCGCGACGGTCCTCGATGTTGTTGCTCTGCTCACGCCCGCGCCAACGCATTGGCCGCTGCTCCCTCGTTTCGCGCCGCCCAGAGCGCTGCCGCCAGCATAGGCGAGAATGCCATGGCCGACGAGGGACCAACAACGTGCAGCGCCGGTCGCCGGTTCCCCGGCGCCCGGGCAGGGGCTGTGAATATAGTCACAATTACCGGTGCGAAAGTGTCGTATGCTGCCGCCGCTGGAAGTTGACGCGGTAACCTCGTGGAGGCTTCACATGGCGAAGATCAAGGGCAACAAGCACAAGAACAAGCTCAAGGGCACGAACGGCGACGACACCATCCTAGGCAAGGCCGGCAACGACAAGCTGCTCGGCAAGGGTGGCAACGACAAGCTTCAAGGCGACAACGGCAAGGACAAGCTCTTCGGCGACGACGGCAACGACCTGTTGCTCGGCGGCAAGGGCAACGACAAGCTGTTCGGCGAAAGCGGGGACGACACGCTTGATGGCGGCGAGGGCAACGACCTGCTCGACGGCGGCAGCGGCATCAACGACCTGACCGGCGGCCTCGGAGCGGACAAGTTCTACTTCCTCGAAGCCAGCCGGACGACGGTGCAGGATGCCAAGCTGTCGGAAGGCGACAAGCTCTACATCTCCAAGCAGTTCCTCGGCCTCAATCCCGACGACGATACGCCGATCACCACGATCGAGGACTTCATCACCTATCGTGCGGCGCCCTCCGGCGGTGACATCCACATCGACCTCAGCCTCGGCGCCGGGGCCGACGACAAGCAGATCATCCTGATGAACGTCGACATCAACGACCTCGCGGGGATGATCATCCTCGTCTGACCGCGATGGAACAACACCTGGATGCCGGCCGGACTGGCCGGCATCCGGGCACAGGTCGAAGAGAAAACAGCCTCAGCTGACCAGACGAAGCGGCTCGGCGATCACCCGGTCGCGCCCTTCGCGCTTGGCGGCGTAGAGCGCATCATCCGCACTCCTCAGGACGTCCGCGAATCTCTGCCCCGCGCCGGTCGCGGTGGCGATGCCGGCGCTCACCGTGGCCTGAACCTTGTCGTCCCCGGCCACGACCACGACCGCGGCAAAGGCACGGCGAATGCGCTCGGCAACCTGCACGGCGGACTCGGACTCCGAGCGGGGAAGGACCACCGCGAACTCCTCGCCGCCGAGGCGGGCGACGGTATCGATGCGACGCACGCCGGAGCGGAGGACATCGGCGAAGCGGCGCAGCACCTCGTCGCCCACCGCATGACCGTGCGTGTCGTTCACCACCTTGAAGCGGTCGAGATCGAAGACGACGACGCTGGTATAGGGTGGCAGGTCCCGCTCGCTGAACATGTCGAACAGCGCCCGGCGGTTGAGCAGCCCGGTGAGCGAATCGGTGCGTGCCTCGCGACGGTGGCTGCTTGCCAGCCGGGTCTGGTTGAGCGCCAGCGAGAGCGCGCCGACGCCGGCCATCGCCGCCACGGCGACGCCGACATTGAGGTCTTCCGCCCAGTTGTCCGGAGCGGAGCCGAGATACCAGGCCCGGTCCGCGAGCAGCACGAGGGCGCAAAGGGCGAAGCTGACGCCGACGATGGAATAGAGAACGACGAGCCCGAGGACCGCGCCGGGCGCCTCCTCCCGCGCCTGGGCATACTGCCATGCCGTGGCAAACAGGAGCACCATCGCCACGGCATTGGCCACGATGAATCCGACGCCGTCCATTCCCGTGGCGAAACCGCCCACCATCGCGACCAGCGCGAGCGCGGCGATGACGGCCTTTCTCCCGATCGAGATGTTCCGCTTCCGGAACAACACTGCCGCCGTGTAGAGCAGCACGAGGCCAAGGATGAGCAGCGCGAACGACGCCATTGCCAGCCGCACGTCGGGATGCGCGACATAGGCGCCGTAGACGAAGACCTGGGCGACGATGCAAAGCACCCCGAGCGCCCAGGCGAGGATGAACCGCTCGCCCCGCGCCGACAGCCAGGTGCCGAACAAGGTCATCGCCAGGCAGGCCCCGGCAAAACCCAGCGCAAGAAGCAATGACGAGTAGTCAAAGGACATTGCGCTCGCCGCCCAGCCGGGGGAGACCTTGATCTGGCGTGTGGGCTAGCATCGGCCGAAAGCCCTGTCAAAAAGAACCAGCCGACCTCTCTGGCGCATCAACCTGGCCGACCCAGCCGCCATTGCGCGCCCCCACGCACGCATGCATTGCGTATAGATCGAGCGACAATCTTTCATCAAGTGCATGGGGCGCGATATCGTTAACGACCGGCCCCTGTGGCCGGACGAAGCGCGGCGAGCGTCGGCGAGGGGTTCCGTGCGTACCGGCTTTCCCCTATAAGGCCGGCCTAGCTTGATGATCATGGACCATCGCAGCCCCGGGCGGCTTCCGTCGCGGGGCTTCGTTCACGCCGGAAACTGGCATGCCCAAACGCACAGACATCGACTCGATCCTCGTCATCGGCGCCGGGCCGATCGTCATCGGCCAGGCCTGCGAGTTCGACTATTCGGGTACGCAGGCGGTCAAGGCCCTGAAGGAGGAGGGCTACCGGGTCGTCCTGATCAACTCGAACCCGGCGACGATCATGACCGATCCCGAGCTCGCCGACGCGACCTATGTCGAGCCGATCACCCCCGAGATCGTCGCCCGGATCATCGAGCGCGAGCGCACGGCACGCCCCGACGAGAAGATGGGGCTCCTGCCCACCATGGGCGGGCAGACGGCGCTCAACACGGCGCTGTCGCTCAGGAAGCTCGGCGTCCTCGACAAGTTCGACGTCGAGATGATCGGCGCGACCGCCGACGCCATCGACAAGGCCGAGGACCGTGAGCGGTTCCGCGAGGCGATGCACAAGATCGGCCTCGAGACGCCGCGCTCCGAGCTCGCCCATTCGCTGGTCGACGCGATCAAGGCGCTGGAGATCATCGGCCTGCCGGCCATCATCCGTCCCTCCTTCACCCTCGGCGGCACCGGCGGCGGCATCGCCTATAACCGCGAGGAGTTCCTCGAGATCGTCGAGCGCGGGCTCGACGCCTCCCCCACCACCGAGGTGCTGATCGAGGAATCGGTGCTCGGCTGGAAGGAGTACGAGATGGAGGTGGTCCGCGACCGCGCGGACAACTGCATCATCATCTGCTCGATCGAGAACGTCGATCCGATGGGCGTCCACACCGGCGATTCCATCACCGTCGCGCCGGCGCTGACGCTGACCGACAAGGAATTCCAGATCATGCGCGACGCCTCGATCGCGGTGCTCCGCGAGATCGGCGTCGAGACCGGCGGCTCGAACGTGCAGTTCGCCGTCAACCCGGCCGACGGGCGGCTCATCGTCATCGAGATGAATCCGCGCGTCTCGCGCTCGTCCGCCCTCGCCTCCAAGGCGACTGGCTTCCCGATCGCCAAGGTCGCGGCCAAGCTCGCCGTCGGCTACACGCTCGACGAGCTCGACAACGACATCACCGCCGGCGCCATGCCCGCCTCGTTCGAGCCGACCATCGACTACGTGGTCACCAAGATCCCGCGCTTCGCCTTCGAGAAGTTCCCCGGCGCCGAGCCGATCCTGACGACGGCGATGAAGTCGGTCGGCGAGGTGATGGCGATCGGCCGGACCTTCGGCGAGTCGCTCCAGAAGGCGCTGCGCGGCCTCGAGACCGGGCTCTCCGGGCTCAACGAGATCCAGATCCCCGGCCTCGGCGAAGGTGACGACAAGAACGCCATCCGCGCCGCGCTCGGCCGGCCGACGCCGGAGCGGCTCTTGACCTGCGCCCAGGCGCTCCGCCTCGGCCTCAGCGTCGAGGAAGTGACCAACGTCGCCCATATCGATCCCTGGTTCCTGCGTCAGCTCGAGGCCATCGTCGGCTCGGAAGCGCGGGTGCGGGAGCATGGCCTGCCGGAGACGGCGGGGCCGCTGCGCAAGCTCAAGGGCCAGGGCTTCTCCGACGCCAGGCTCGCCCAGCTCGCCGGCGTCGAGGAGAGCGAGGTGGCCGCGCTCCGTGCCGGCCTCGACGTCCATCCGGTCTACAAGCGGATCGATACCTGCGCCGCCGAGTTCGCCTCGCCGACCGCCTACTTCTACTCGACCTACGAGGTGCCGTTCGCCGGCACCGCCGCCGACGAGGCCGATCCGTCGGAGCGCAAGAAGGTGATGATCCTCGGCGGCGGCCCGAACCGCATCGGCCAGGGCATCGAGTTCGACTATTGCTGCTGCCACGCCTGCTTCGCGCTGTCGGACGCGGGCTACGAAACGATCATGGTCAACTGCAACCCCGAGACCGTGTCGACCGACTACGACACCTCGGACCGGCTCTATTTCGAGCCGCTGACCGCCGAGGACGTGCTCGAGATCGTTCGGGTCGAGCAGTCGAAGGGCACGCTCCACGGCGTCATCGTCCAGCTCGGCGGCCAGACGCCGCTGAAGCTCGCGGCGGCGCTCCAGGAGGCGCAGGTCCCGATCCTCGGCACATCGCCCGACATGATCGACCTCGCCGAGGACCGCGACCGGTTCCAGAAGCTGATCGGCAAGCTCGCCCTCAAGCAGCCCAAGAACGGCATCGCCTACTCGGTCGAGCAGGCCCGGCTGGTGGTCGGCGACCTCGGCTTCCCGCTCGTCGTACGGCCGTCCTACGTGCTCGGCGGCCGCGCCATGCAGATCATCCGCGAGGAGGCCCAGCTCGGCGACTACCTGCTCGGCACCCTGCCCGAGCTGGTGCCGTCCGAGGTCAAGGCGCGCTACCCGAACGACAAGACCGGCCAGATCAACACACTGCTCGGCAAGAACCCGCTACTCTTCGACCGGTACCTGTCGGATGCGATCGAGGTCGATGTCGATGCGCTCGCCGACGGCACGGACGTGCACATCTGCGGGATCATGGAGCACATCGAGGAAGCCGGCATCCATTCCGGCGACTCGGCCTGCTCGCTGCCGCCCTACTCGCTCGACGACGCCATCCTCGCCGAGCTCGAGCGCCAGACCCGGGCCATGGCCCTCGCCCTCGAGGTCAAGGGACTGATGAACGTCCAGTACGCGATCAAGGACGGCGAGATCTACGTGCTCGAGGTCAACCCGCGCGCCTCGCGCACCGTGCCGTTCGTCGCCAAGACCGTCGGCGTGCCGTTCGCCAAGATCGGCGCGCTGGTGATGGCCGGCAAGCCGCTCGCCGAGTTCGGCCTGAAGGCCGCCGCGATCGAGCATGTCGCCGTCAAGGAGGCGGTGTTCCCCTTCGCCCGCTTCCCCAATGTCGACACCCTGCTCGGCCCCGAGATGCGCTCGCCCGGGGAGGCCATGGGCCTCGACCGCGGCTTCCCGATCGCCTTCGCCAAGAGCCAGCTCGGCGCCGGCGGCCTGGTCCCGGTCAGCGGCACGGTGTTCGTCTCGGTGCGCGACAGCGACAAGCCGCTGATCCTCGACGCGATCCGCCGGCTCGGGCAGCTCGGCTTCAAGGTCGTCGCCACCGGCGGCACCCAGCGCTATCTCGCCGCCGAGGGCGTCGACTGCGCCAAGATCAACAAGGTGCTCGAGGGTCGGCCGCACATCGTCGACGCGATCAAGAACGGCGAGATCCAGCTGGTGTTCAACACCACCGAGGGTGCGCATGCCTTCTCGGACAGCCGGTCGCTGCGCCGCGCCGCGCTCCTCCACAAGGTGCCCTACTACACCACGGTGGCCGGCGCGGCCGCCGCCTCGCGCGCCATCGAGGCCTATGGCCATGGCAAGCTCGAGGTGCGCCCGCTCCAGGAGTATTTCGAGCGCACTCCGTAGATCCAGCGCGCGCCAGCCCCGATCCGCCCACCACAATCGCCCTTGAAGCCGGGGCGGACTTGTCCGATGCTGTCTACGGGAAGGGTTCGAGTCTGCCATGGGGGTTAGTCCGCGGCGGACGCGAACGGATTGCCTGCCGGCCGATAGACCCGCGCTTGCCGCGTGAGCCTTGAAGTCCGGCCCTTGCAGCACTACTTCGCCGCGGCCCGTCCCGGCCGTATGTAGTTGCGGCACGGAGTTCCGTGCGAACGGAATTCCGGGCCTTTACTATTGTCGGGCTCCGAGCATTGATATCGGCGCACAACTGAGGATTGAACCGCGATGGAAAAGATTCCGATGACCGCTGCCGGACATGCGGCGCTGGAATCAGAGCTGAAGCGGCGGGTTTCCGAGGAACGCCCGCGCATCATCGAGGCGATCGCCGAGGCCCGCGGCCATGGCGACCTCTCGGAGAACGCGGAGTATCACGCCGCCAAGGAGGCCCACGGCCACAACGAGGGTCGGATCGTCGAGCTCGAGGACCAGCTGTCCCGGGCCGAGATCATCGACATCGCCAAGCTCGCCGGCTCGAAGACCATCAAGTTCGGTGCCACGGTGGCCCTCATCGACGAGGACACCGAGGAGAAGAAGAAGTACCAGATCGTCGGCGATGCCGAGGCGGACGTGAAGCAGGGCCGGATCTCGATCTCCTCGCCGATCGCCCGCGCCCTGATCGGCAAGTCGAAGGGCGACACGGTCGAGGTGGCGGCGCCGGGCGGCGCGCGCTCCTACGAGATCATCGACGTCAAGTACAAGTAGGCCTCAGCCGGCGACCAGCCGGTCTGCGACCGGGACCGCCGGCTCGTTCTTCCGCCGGGGGATGACCAGCGACGTCCGCACGCTGTCGACCTCGGGCGCCCGCGTCAGGTCGTCGATGACGAAGGCCTGGAAGGCGCGAAGGTCCGGCGCGACGCACTTCAGGATGAAGTCGATGTCGCCGGAGAGCATGTAGCACTCGCGCACGATCGGCCACTCCCGCACCTTCGCCTCGAAAGAGCCGAGACCGACACCGCTCTGGCTGGCGAGCCCGACCAGGGCAAAGGCGGTCACGTCGAAATCAAGCGCCTTCTCGTCGATCAGCGCACGGTAGCCCTCGATGATGCCGGCCTCCTCCAGCGCCCGCACGCGACGGAGGCACGGCGGCGCCGAGATCCCGACCCGGCGCGCCAGCTCGACATTGGTCATGCGTCCATCCTCCTGAAGCTCCTTCAGGATTCGCCAATCGATCGCGTCGAGATCCGCTTTCACTCTTGATCGCCGCTGCCGGAAACGAGGTGGTCAAAGGCGAGCCGCCGCAGGCCCGCGCGCCACATTGGCACGATTCGCTGTGGATGACGCCGGGGGGCCGCGAGCCGCCATCGCTCACGACCTTGTTTTCGCCCGCGAGCCATGCGCTTCTTGCAGGGAAAACCGTCCAGCCCCTACATTATGGCGGACGAAACACACGCCCGGCGCCGCCTGCGACCGTGGTCGGGGAGCACAGCAGATGCACCACAAGGTCATCATCATAGGATCCGGCCCGGCCGGCTACACGGCCGCGATCTACGCCGCCCGCGCCATGCTGGAGCCGCTGGTCATCACCGGTACCGAGCCCGGCGGCCAGCTGACCACCACCACCGAGGTGGAGAACTATCCTGGCTTTGCCGACATGGTGCAGGGGCCGTGGCTGATGGAGCAGATGCGGCTCCAGGCCGAGCATGTCGGGGCCGCCTTCGTCACCGACCACATCAGCTCGGTCGAGCTGTCGCGCCGGCCCTTCAAGCTCGCGGGCGACAGCGGCAACACCTATACCTGCGACGCGCTGGTGATCGCCACCGGCGCCCAGGCGCGGTGGATGGGACTGCCGGGCGAGCAGCGCTTCCGCGGCTTCGGCGTGTCGGCCTGCGCCACCTGCGACGGCTTCTTCTATCGCGGCAAGAACGTCGCGGTGATCGGCGGCGGCAATACCGCGGTCGAGGAGGCCCTGTTCCTCACCCGCTTCGCCGACAAGGTGACGCTGATCCACCGGCGCGATTCGCTCCGCGCCGAGAAGATCCTCCAGCACCGGCTGTTCGCGAACGAGAAGATCGAGGTGGTGTGGGACACCGTCGTCGCCGACGTGGTCGGCCATGCGGGCCCGCCCCTGTCGCTCACCGGCCTCGAGCTGCGCAACGTCAAGACCGGCGCCGTGAGCGAGCTGCCGGTCGACGGGCTGTTCGTGGCGATCGGCCATGCGCCGGCCACGGGCTTCCTCGGCGACCAGCTGCGCATGAAGCCCGGCGGCTATGTGTGGACGGCACCGCACTCCACCGCGACGTCGATCCCGGGCGTGTACGCGGCCGGGGACGTCGCCGACGACGTCTATCGCCAGGCGGTCACGGCGGCGGGCCTCGGCTGCATGGCAGCCCGCTAGGCGGAGCGCTTCCTCGCCGGCCATGCCGCCGAGACGGCGGCGGAAGCAGCGGAGTAGCGCCGGGGCATGGACTGGGACAAGCTCCGCATCTTCCACGCCGCCGCTCAAGCCGGCTCCTTCACCCATGCCGGCGAGGCGCTGAACATGAGCCAGTCGGCGGTGAGCCGGCAGGTTTCCGGGCTCGAGCAGGAGCTCAGCGTGGCGCTGTTCCACCGCCACGCCCGCGGCCTCATCCTGACCGAGCAGGGCGAGCACCTGTTCCGCACCGTCAACGACGTGGTGATGAAGCTCGAGGGGGTCCGTGCCCGGCTCACCGAGTCGTCGGAGAAGCCGACGGGTCCGCTGCGCCTGACGACCACGGTCGGTCTCGGGTCGACCTGGCTGACCGACCGCATCCACGAGTTCATCGACCTCTATCCGGACGTCCGGCTCCAGCTGATCCTCGACGACGAGGAGCTCGACCTCGGCATGCGCCAGGCGGACGTCGCCATCCGCCTCCGCCAGCCGACCCAGCCCGACCTGATCCAGCGTAGGCTGTTCACGGTGCACATGCACCTCTACGCCGCGCCGAGCTACCTTGAGCGGTTCGGCCGGCCAACGACCTTCGCCGAGCTCGACAGCCACCGCATCGTGACCTTCGGCGTGCCGGTGCCGCAGTATCTCAAGAACCTCAATCTTCTCGAGATCGCCGGCCGCGACCCCGACAACCCGCGCACGCCGATCCTCAGGATCAACAATCTCCTGTCGATCAAGAATGCCATCACCCGCGGCATCGGCATCGCCGCCCTGCCCGACTACATGGTGGGGCGGGATTCGGGCCTCGAGCGCCTGCTGCCGGACACCGAGGTGCCGGGCTTCTCGACCTACTTCGTGTACCCGGCGGAACTGAAGAACTCGGCACGCGTGAACGTGTTTCGCGACTTCCTGATCGCCAAGGCGCAGAACTGGCCGTTCTAGTCCGTGCTGGTCCCTGGTACGCCGTCGTTGCAGATTTGACACACGACCCTGCTGTTTTTACCGAGCCCGCAAAGGTTGCGTGCACAAAATCTCAGCAAGCGTAGGCTCGACGTGTCGATGCGGTGATTCGTTCGTCAATTCCTCCCTACGCACGCACCGCCGTGTTGGCTGTTCCCCTCTGGAACGCCCGCCGCGCGCGTTGCTGATGTGGCGGGGAACTGCCGGGCCCGTTTGGGCCCGGCCCTTTGTTTGAGGGGCATCACGCCCTCGCAG
>JAEVZM010000124.1 GCA_023392225.1 Pseudomonadota bacterium | reverse complement strand
GACCAGCGCCGCGCCCTCGCTCATGCGTCCACCCTCCCCGCCACGCCGGCGAGCGAGGCCCGGGCCGCGGCATCGAGCCAGCAGCGATGGAGATGGCCGGCGCCGGCGAGCACCGGCGCCTCGGTGCAGGCGGCGAAGGCGTGGCCGCAGCGCGGCCGGAAGGCGCAGCCCGCCGGCCGCCCCTCGGAGAGGATCGGCGGCGCCCCGGGGATCGACGGCAGGCGGGCGCTCCGCGTCCGGTTCGCGGCCGGGCTCGAGGCGAGGAGGCCCGCGGTATAGGGGTGCTGCGGCGCGTGGAACACCTCGCGCACCGGCCCGGATTCGACGCACTGGCCGGCGTACATGACCATCACCCGGTCGGCGATGCCGGCGACGACGCCGAGGTCGTGGGTGATCAGCACCACGGCCATGCCGTGCTCGCGGCGGAGACGGTCGATGAGGAGGAGGATCTGCTGCTGGGTGGTGACGTCGAGCGCGGTGGTCGGCTCGTCGGCGATCAGCACCGAGGGATTGCAGGCGAGTGCGAGGGCGATCATCGCCCGCTGGCGCATGCCGCCGGAGAACTGGTGCGGATAGTCGTCGAGCCGCGCCTCCGGATTGGGAATGCCGACCTGGGCGAGGAGCTCGATGGTCCGCTTCCGGATCGCGGCGCGGCCGAGGTCGGTGTGGACGCGCAGCGACTCGCCGATCTGGCTGCCGATCCGATGCAGCGGGTTGAGGCTGGTCATCGGATCCTGGAAGATCATGGCGATCCGCGCGCCACGGATGGTCCGCATCTGCGGCTCGCGGAGCGCGAGGAGGTCCGCGCCGTCAAGGTCGATGCGGCCGGAGAGCGCGAAGCGCGGGTCGTTGCGGTTGAGCCCGATGATCGAGCGCGCCGTCACCGTCTTGCCGCACCCCGACTCGCCGACGATGCAGAGCACCTCGCCGGCGCGGAGGTCGAACGAGACATCGTCGACGAGGTTGGCCGCTGCCGCATTGTGCGTGAGCCTCACGCTGAGGCCCTTCACGTCGAGCAGCGGCCGGGTCGCGGGAGAAGCGTTCATCGTTTCCTCCGCGCCCTCGGTTGGATAGCCGGTCAGACGGCCGGCGTGGTGAAGATCGGCTTGCCGCCGACCTTGATCTCGACGTCGACGCGGTACTGCTTCAGCGCCTCGGGATTGACCTCGATGCCGAGGCCCGGCGCGTCCGGAACGTGGATGTCGCCATTGGCGTCCGGCACGATGTGGTTGCGGGTGAGATCGACCGCGAGCTGGCGGAGCGTCGTCGGATACTCGCAGATCCGGTGGTTCTCGAGGCCGGCGAAAGGCTGCATCGAGGCGCTCAGCGCAAGGTTCGAGGTGAAGGTGTGGTTGATGTAGGTGACGCCGCGCTTCACGGCATAGTCGGCGACCTGCCGGGCCGGCCACAGGCCGCCGATGCGGCCACAGTCGATCTGGACGTAGCCGACCTTGCCGAAGTCGATGAGGTGCTCGGCCATGTGGCGGTTGTGCGCCGCCTCGCCGCCGGCGGTCTTGACCGTCTTCGTCCGCGCCGCGAGCCCGGCATAGGCGGCGTAGGCCGAGCCGTGGAACGGCTCCTCGAAGAAGGTGACGTGGTTGCGCTCCATGGCGTCGAGGCGCGCGGCGGCTGCGTCGACGTCCTCGTTGAAGATCTGGCCGGCGTCGATGAGCAGGATGCCGTCCGGGCCGAGCCCCTCGCGGGCCGCGTCGAGCTGGGCGATGTCGCCCTCGAGCGAGTCGCCGAACGGGGCCCAGCCGAACTTCGCCGCACGGAAGCCGTTCGAGCGGATCTGCTGCGCGCGCTCGAGCGTCTGCTGCGCCGTCGTGCCGAACAGCACCGAGGCGTATGGCGTCTTCGGGTAGGCGCGCTCGTAGCCGAGGAGGCGCCAGGTCGGCTCGCCGCGGGCGCGGCCGAGGAGGTCCCACATCGCCATCTCGATGCCCGACCAGGTGTGCGCCGCCTGGAGAAGGTCCATGCTGTTATAGGCGACCGCGGCCGACATCCGGCGGATGTCGTCGGGACCGTCGAGGGTCTGGCCGAGCACCGACGCCGACACCGGCTGGCAGGCGCCGTGGGACATCGGCGTGACGAAGGCGGCGATCGATGCCAGCGGCGAGGCCTCGCACTCGCCCCAGCCGGTGTGGCCGCCGGCCGAGACCCGCACCACCAGCGCATCCTGGCTGCCGTCGGCGTCGGTCGTCACCTCCGGCATGGCGACGTAGAAGAAGTCCACGCTATCGATCTTCACGGCTGTCGTACCTTTTCCCTTGGTCTCTGTTCTCTGCAGCCGCTTCCGGCGTGGCCGGGCGCGACGTGTATCGGTCCGTCCGGCTCAGCCTGCGGCGAGGCGATCGTCATAGTCCTGCATGACCACGGCCACCACGTCGCCGCGCGTCACCCGCCCGGGCCCCGCGGCCATCCAGAGGACGCCGTCGCGCTGGTGCAGGATCTCGATCGGATCGCGGTCGATATCCTCGACGAAGTGCAGCCAGCCCGCCGGACTGCCCGCCTCGACCGTGTCGCCCGCGACGTCGGCCGGCTCGAACACCCCGGTCGCGGGCGCAAAGCTGTATGAGGCCGGGTCGCGGACCATCATGTGCCGGGTCGCCGGGCTGCCGTCGCGCTGCGTCGTGTCGGGGCTGCCCTCGATCACGCCCCAGTGCCTGAGCACGTTGTCGATGCCGCGGCGGGCATGGCGCACGCCCTCGACGTTGACGCGGCCCCAGCCGCCCAGTTCGGTGCCGATCGACACGATGCCGCGACGCTCGACGCAGGAGGTGAAGGTCGCGCCCTCGTCGACACCCCAGAACACGGTGTTGAACGGCGCGCCGAAGGCGGCCGCGGTCGCCATCGTCTTCTC
>JAEVZM010000116.1 GCA_023392225.1 Pseudomonadota bacterium | reverse complement strand
GCGCTGAACTCTCGTCAAAATAGCGGTCGACGGAAGCGGGAGGCCCGGGTAACAGGGTCGCCGATGACCCAGAAGCAAGCCACCCGGAAATCAAAGAAGAAGCGCGGTGGAAAGGGGATCGGGACCCCTGGTAGCCACGTGCCTGCGCCTCCGGGGCCCGATCCCACCCGCGATTCGGGCGTCATGTCGGTCCTCAACCGCTACATGCGCCGGAAGCGTCCGGTCGAAGCGGCCCCGCCGACGCCGGAGCCCGCGGCGAAGGACCCGACCGAAGGGCTCTACGCCGCTGGCGACTACGAGTACGTCATCGCCCTCGTCGAGAGCCGCCTCTCCTATGGCGTTGCCGTGCCGGCACAAATGGCCTGGCGCTATGCTCGCGCATGCCGGGAAACCGGCCAGCCGGAGCGACTTGTCGACCATGCGGCGGCATTCGACGCCGATGCGTGGATGCAACGCAACTTCCGAAGCCTCGTCTTCCAGGCGCTGCTCGCGTGCGACCGGGTCGAGGAAGCGCGGAACCATGTCCGCGACAGCATCCTCGCCGGTGCCTACGACGCCGACTACCTGATGCGAGTCGCGTCTGACTACCGCCTGATCGACGACGAGGCGCTCATCGTTGCCGTGATCGACCTCGTAACCAGCCTCGGCAGCCGCCGCGTCGCCACCGTCGAGACGATCTTCCTCCAGAACGTTTGCCTCAGCCTCGGCCGCCCGCTCGACGCGATCCGCGCCGCCACGCCGCGCAAGCGCGACGCGCTCGATACCGAGCGCCATTTCCTTCTCGCCAATGCCGCGATCCTGCGCGGGGCGCCGCGCGACGCGGTCGCCCACTTCAACCGGGCTCTCGCCCGCTACAAGCTGGCGCCCGTCGCGCTTCGTGACCCGGACGCCCCGCTCAGCGTTCTCAACCTCACGGCAGGGCAGGACCTCGCACCCCGGCACGGCCCGCTCGTCACGATCTCCATGTCGGTCTTCAACGCCCGCGACACGGTCCTCGCCGCGCTCACCGCGCTCTCGGCGCAGACCTATCGCGACATCGAGATCCTCGTCGTCGACGACTGCAGCACCGACGATACGGCGGCGCTGGTCGCGCGCTACGCCGCCGAGACCGACAGCCGCGTCCGCCTGATCGGGATGGCGGAGAACGGCGGCGCCTACCGGGCCCGGAACCGGGCGCTCGCCGAGGCGAAGGGCACCTTCTTCACCTGCACCGATGCCGACGACTGGTCGCATCCCGAGAAGATTGCGCTCCTCGTCGACACCCTCGAGAAGCGCGGTGCCGCGGCCGTCTCGAGCCGCCTCGTGCGCCTCAACCCCACGCTCGGTATCAAGCCGCGGCGGACGGGCTACGCCCACCCGGACATGTCCTCGACGCTCTTCCGGCGCGAGCCCGTGGTCGAGCGCATCGGCTACTACGAGCCGGCGCGGTTCGGCGCCGATTCCGAGTTTGCGCAGCGGCTCACCCTCGCCTTCGGCGACAACGCCGTCGCCTCCCTAAACCGGGTGCTGCTCGTCGCCGACTGGTCGGAGGCGACGCTGACCTCCAACCGCAGCACCGGCATCACCGATGGCGGCATCTTCTACCCGCGCCGCGCCCGCTACCGCCACGCCTACCGGTCCCGCCTCGCGCGCGGCGAGGCGATTGCCCGCCATGCGGACGGAACACCGCGCGCGCTCCCGCCTCCCGTCGATGCGGCGATGGCCGCGCTTCCCG
The DNA here is from genome assembly GCA_023392225.1 of Pseudomonadota bacterium. GTDB lineage: Bacteria > Pseudomonadota > Alphaproteobacteria > Rhizobiales > Kaistiaceae > Bauldia. The sequence goes on along the minus strand of JAEVZM010000116.1, from coordinate 1,057 downwards.
CCTACCAGCGGCGGACGACGCGGCAGGGCTGGCATCTCGAAGGGACGCGGCTCATCTACCGCGATCCTGCGATCGAGCTTTTCTGGGACATGCCCGAGGGCTTCGCCATGCCCTCCAACGCACTCCTCGGCCTCGCCGAGGCGATCCTCTTCGAGCCGCTCGGCCGGACGGTCGCGATCGAGGACGGCGACCCTCGCTCCCCGCGGGAAGGCGGCTGCGTCGGGGTCGCCTATTCCGGCGGCATCGATTCGACCGCGGCGCTGAAGCTCCTGCCCGACCCGATCCCGATCCATACCGAGGTGGCGCGGCCGGGCGGCCTCCACAAGCTCGACAACGAGCGCCTCGCCGTGGCCGAGGTCGGCGGCATGACCGTGGTGTCGAATTGCGACGAGCTGCCGCCGTTGTTCGGCGCGCCGCGCGGGCACTACGGCCTGCCCGGGTTCACCGTGACGGCGGTGCTGCTCGCCGACCACCTCGGCCTTCGCACCATCGCCGACGGCAACGTCGTCGACACGGTCTACCTGCTCGGGCCCGGCGGCCACGGCACGCTCTACAATCCCCAGGACCGGACGGCGCTGCTTGCCATGTTCGCCCGCGCCGGACTTCAGTACTGCTCGCCCGTCGGCGGCCTCTCCGAGGCGACGACGGACCGGCTCGCCCGCGACATCCCGCATGCCATGGGCTGCATGCGCGGCGAGCGCGGCGAGCCGTGCAACGCCTGCATCAAGTGCTACCGGAAGCGCGCGCTTCGCGGCACGCCGATCCCGACCTCGCCCGCGGTGGAGAAGGCGCTCGCCCGTGAGCCGATCCGCATGCTCGGCGGCCTCCTCTTCGCGCGCGAGCACCACGGCCTGTCGCACCCGCGGATCGACGGGATCGCCAAGGACATCTCGTGGGTCGACAAGTGGTACCCGCGGTCGATCGAGATGATTCCGGAGGACCTCCGGCCCTACTTCCTCGAGCGCCTCGCCCACTACGGCATCGAGCCGGTCGCGGACGTGACCGGCCTCGAGACCTGGGATGCGCGGCGCGAGCCGCCCCCCCCCCCCCCCCCCCC
>JAEVZM010000705.1 GCA_023392225.1 Pseudomonadota bacterium | reverse complement strand
CAGCACCACCTCGTCACGACGCCCGGCGATCGCCTTGCCGACGATCTCCTCCGAGCGCCCCATGCCGTAGGCGGGGGCGGTGTCGATCAGCGTGACGCCGGCATCGATCGCGGCGCGGATCGCGGCGATCGACTCGGCCTCGTCCGTGCCGCCCCACATCCACCCGCCGATCGCCCAGGTGCCGAGGCCGACCGCGGAGGCCCTGACGCCCGTCTTGCCTATCTCGCGATGCGCGGCGGCGGTTGCTATGGCCATGTCGCTCATTTTCCCATCATCCTCAGGACCCCGTTGGCAGTGGTTTCGTCGAGCGCGAGCGCCTTGACGTGTCGGCCGCTGAGCGCGGCGCAGATCGGCGCGACCTTGTCGGGGCCGGCGGCGACGCCGATGGTGAAGGGAATGGCATCGAGCTCGGAGGGATTCATGGCGACGAGGCGCGCATTGAGCTCGTAGTCGCAGACCTCGCCGTCGCTGCCGATGAGATGGGCGAGCAGCTCGCCCGCCGCGCCCGCCTTCTCGATCTCGGCGCGATCGCCGCGGGAGGTCGGGTGCAGATCGTAGTAGCTCGAATCGCTCGACAGGATCGAGCCGATCCCGAGCACCGCGACGCGTGCCTTGCGGGCACGGTCGAAGACGTCCGTGACCGACTTCATCTTCATCAGCATCTTCTTCTCGGCGACGCTGTCGGCAAAGAGCGGCGCATGGATCAGGTATGCCTGGCCGCCGAGCTTCTCCGCCATCTGGGTCGCGACGTGGTTGACGTCGGTGTAGTGCTTGCCCTGGACGCAGCCCGTCGCGGGCACGACCTCGACCGCGAAGGAGCGCTCCGGGCTCAGCATCTCGACCACCGCGCTGACGCCCTTGCCGCCGGTGATGCAGAGCGTGTCCCCGTCCTGGAGGCACTCGAGCAGGAGATTCGCCGCCGCCGCGCCGACCTGGTGGAGGATGGTGTGCGGATTGGGCGATGCGGTCGGTGTGATGCGCACCGCTTCGAGGCCGGTCGCTTCCCGGAAACGCGTCTCGAGGTCGAAGAGTGCCTGGTACTGGCTGCGAATGGTGATCTCGACCATCCCGAGCTCGCGGCCGCGCTTGATCAGACGATTGACCTTGGCATGGGAGAGCTTGGTGAGCTTGGCGATCTCAGCCTGGGTTATTCCCTCCTGAAAGTGCATCACCAGCACGCTGTACATCTGCCGGGCGGCTTCGTAGCGCTGGAAATCGTTCGATATCTTCATCGGTCCCTCACCGCAGCTTGTGCCGGTGAAGGTAATGGTCGAACGAGACCGCGGCGAGCAGGATCGAGCCGCGAATGATGTCCTGCCAGTAGACCGAGACGCCGAGGAGGGCGAGCGAGCTCGAGACGACGGAGAGGAGGACCGCGCCGAGGATCGCGCCGAGGATGCTGCCCTGGCCGCCCGAGAGACTGGCGCCGCCGATCACCGCCGCGGCGATGACGTTGAGCTCCATGCCGATGCCGAAGGTCGGCTGGGCCGAGCCGAAGCGGGCCATGTAGATGATGCCGGCGAAGCCGGCGAGCGTCGAGCAGAGCACGGTGGTGAAGAAGATCACACGCTTGGTGCGGATGCCGGAATAGGCGGCCGCCTTCTCGTTGCTGCCCGTGTAGAAGACCTTTCGGAAGGCGGTCGAGCGGCGGAGCAGGAAGTCGAAGACGATCACGAAGACGACGAAGATGATGATGACGAAGGGGATGACGCCGACCGACCCCTGGCCGATGAACTTGAACGACGGCGGCAGGGTGAACAGGCCGAGCGGCCGCCCGCCGGTGAGGAGCAGGCAGGCGCCGCGCGCGATCACCATGAAGGCGAGCGAGACGATGAAGTGATGGAGGCCGATGCGGGTGACGCAGAGGCCCATCGCGGCGCCGATGCCGGCCGAGGCGAGGATCGCCAGCGCCGATGCGAACCAGGGATCGACGCCGGCGAGGAACAGCCATCCGGCGAGCACCATGGCGAAGGCGACGACCGAGCCTACGGAGAGGTCGATGCCCCCCGAGATCAGGAGGATCGTCATGCCGACCACGACGATGCCCTCGACGGCGAACGCCATCGTCATCGCCCGCATGTTCTCCCAGGTGAGGAAGTAGGGCGAGGCGAGGCTCATCGCGGCGAAGAGGAGAAGGATGATGAGCACGAGCCCGGCTTCGCGCTCGCGTACCAGGCGGCCGAGGAGGCTGCCCTCCGCCGTCACGCGGTTGGCGGGGTCCTTCCCGATCCCGTGGGCGGCGTCGCTCAATGGAGTGTCTCCGAATTGCCGGACGGCGCCGGCGGCTCCCCCGGCCCGGTGAAGGAAGCCAGGCGCATGATCGCCTCCTCGGACAGCTCGTCCGATTCGAGCGCGCCGCTGATCTCGCCCTCGCGGATCACCAGCACGCGGTCGCAGAGGCCGATCAGCTCCGGCATTTCCGAGGAGACCACCACGATCCCGACACCGTCGCGGGCGAGGTCGCGGAGGATGCGGTGGATCTCGGCCTTGGCGCCGCCGTCGACGCCGCGGGTCGGCTCGTCGAGGAAGATCACCCGCGGATCGACCGACAGCATCTTGGCGATCGCCACCTTCTGCTGGTTGCCGCCGGACAGCGAGGAGACCGGATCGTCGATGCCGCCGCGCTTGAGGCCGAGGCGGTCGCCGAGGCGGTTGGCCTGCTCCGCCTCCTTGTCGCCGTCGATGGTTCCCCATGGCGTCGACACGCGGCGGAGGTCGATGGCCGCGACATTGGCCGCGATCGAGAGGTCGAGGAATACGCCGTCGCCCTTCCTGTCCTCCGAGAGATAGACGACCCCCTGGTCGATGCTTTCGCGGTAGCTGCCGATCGGGAAAGGCTTGCCGTCGAGCGTCACCGTGCCGGTGGTGCCTTCCTGCAGGCCGCAGATGCCCTTGACGATCTCGCTCCGGCCGGCGCCGATCAGCCCGGCGATGCCGAGGATCTCGCCGCGCCGGAGGTCGAACGAGACGTCGCGGAAGCGGCGCTGGTCGGTGAGGCCGCGCACGGTCATCAGCGCGGTCTCCTGCCGCTCGTCCGGGCTCTGCTTCGGCGGATAGAGCTTGCCGATGACCCGGCCGACCATGTTGTTGACGATGTAGTCGGGGTTGATCTCCGCCACCTCGGCGGTCGCGACCCGGCGGCCGTCGCGAAAGATCGACACGCGGTCGCAGTTGTCGAAGATCTCGACCATGCGGTGCGAGATGTAGATGATCGAGATGCCGCGTGCGGCGAGCTTGCGCATGATCGCGAACAGCACCCGCGCCTCGCGCTCGGTGAGCGCGGCGGTGGGCTCGTCGAGGATCAGGATGCGGCAGTC
>JAEVZM010000107.1 GCA_023392225.1 Pseudomonadota bacterium | reverse complement strand
CGAACTCAATCCCTGGACGATCCTGATCCTGATGCAGCTGAGCTACCTGGTGATGGGCACCTTCCTCGACGACACGGCGATGCTGGTGATCGTGGCGCCGCTCTACGTGCCGCTCGTCGCCACACTCGATCTCGGCATCGACAAGCAGTACGTCCTGATCTGGTATGGCGTACTCTACACCATCACCTGCCAGATCGCGTACATGACGCCGCCCTTCGGCTACAACCTTTTCCTGATGCGGGCGATGGCACCGCCCGAGATCAACATCATCGACATCTACCGCTCGATCGTGCCGTTCGTCCTGGTGATGATCCTGGCGCTGATCCTGGTGCTCGCGTTCCCCGAGATCGCGATCTGGCTGCCCCAGAACGTGAATGCAAGATGAGGCGAATGGCGGCCGACGGCCGCTCAAACCAGCAAGGAGAGACGTGATGACGACACGACGCAAGTTCATCACCGGCGCCGCCGCAGCGGTCCCGGCCACGCTTGCCGCTCCCGCGGTTCTTGGCCAGGCGCCGATCAAGTGGCGGATGCAGACCTATGCCGGCCCGGCGCTGGCGGTCGAGGTCGTCGACACCTGCGTGAAGCAGTTCAACCAGATCGCCAACGGCGAGATGGAGATCGAGCTGTTCTATGCCGACCAGCTGGTGCCGACGGGCGAGCTGTTCCGCGCCATGCAGAAGGGCACCATCGACGCCGTCCAGTCCGACGACGACTCGATGGCCTCACCGACCGAGGTGACGGTGTTCGGCGGCTACTTCCCGCTCGCGCTCCGCTACTCGCTCGACGTGCCGGCGATCTTCAACCACTGGGGCCTCGACGCGATCTGGAAGGAGGAATACGCCAAGGTCGGCGTCAAGCACATCTCCGCCGGATCGTGGGATCCCTGCAACTTCGCCACCCACAAGCCGATCACCTCGCTGAAGGACCTCGAGGGGCTGCGCATCTTCACCTTCCCGACCGCCGGCCGCTTCCTGACGCGCTTCGGCGTCGTGCCGGTGACCCTGCCGTGGGAAGACGCGGAAGTCGCGCTGCAGACCGGCGAGCTCGACGGCATCGCCTGGTCGGGCATCACCGAGGACTACACCTCGGGCTGGGCCAACGTGACCAAGTACTTCCTCACCAACAACATCTCCGGCGCCTGGATCGGCCACTTCTTCGCCAACATGGACCGCTGGAACGAGGTGCCCGACCACCTCAAGACGCTGATGGAGGTGTGCTTCAACTCGTCCCACTACCACCGCCAGCATTGGTACTGGAACGGCGAGGCGACGCTGCGCGTCAACGAGACCAAGCTCGAATCGACCACGATCCCCGAAGCCGAGTGGGCCACCGTCGAGGAGGAGGCCCACAAGTTCTGGGACGAGATCGCCGCCGAGAGCGAGCTCAAGGCCAAGGTCGTGCAGATCTTCCGCGACTACAACGCGACCATGGTCAAGGCGGGCAAGCCGTATCGCTACGGCTAGCCACGCGGCACCTTCCACCACCGTCCCGGGGGTCTCGGCCCCCGGGATCGCCACCTCAACCTCTAGACCAGCGATCTCACGAATGCCCGGCAAGCTCACCTTCGACCAACTGAAGAAGGCCGTCGCGGATGGCGCGATCGACACCGTCGTGGTGGCGCTCGTCGACATGCAGGGGCGGCTGATCGGCAAGCGCTTCCAGGCCGAGTATTTCGTCGAGGTGGCGCATGACGAGACCCACGGCTGCGACTACCTGCTCGCCGACGACATCGACATGGAGCCGGTGCCCGGCTACGCGGCGGCCAGCTGGGAGAAGGGCTATGGCGACTTCGTCATGAAGCCCGACATGGCGACGCTGCGGGTGACGCCGTGGCTCGAGAAGACGGCGCTGGTGCTCTGTGACGTGAAGGATCATCACCACGAGGATCTGTCCCACAGCCCACGGGGCATCCTCAAGCGCCAGCTGGCCCGCCTCGCCGAGCGGGGCATGACGGCCTTCTTCGCCTCCGAGCTCGAGTTCTACCTGTTCGACGAGGACTACGAGACGATCCGGCGCAAGCGCTACCACGACCTCGAGACCGCCGGCCGATACATCCAGGACTACCACGTCTTCCAGACCACCAAGGAAGAGGAGGTGATGCGGGCGATCCGACTCGGCCTCAACGGCGCCGACATCCCGGTCGAGAACTCGAAGGGCGAGTGGGGCCCCGGCCAGGAGGAGATCAACGTCCGCTATGCCGAGGCGCTCGAGATGGCGGACCGTCACGTCATCATCAAGAACGGCATCAAGGAGATCGCCTTCGGCAAGGGCAAGGCGGTGACCTTCATGGCCAAGTGGGACTATGCGCTCGCCGGCTCGTCCTCCCACGTCCACATGTCGCTGTGGGACAAGGCGGGCAGGAAGCCACTGTTCCTCGACACGAAAGCCGAGTTCGGCATGTCGGCGTTGATGCGGCAGTTCATGGCCGGCCAGCTCAAATATGCCGGCGATATCACCTGGTTCCTCGCCCCCTATATCAACTCCTACAAGCGCTTCCAGGCCGGCACGTTCGCCCCCACCAAGGCGATCTGGAGCCGCGACAACCGCACCGCCGGCTTCCGGCTGGTGGGCGAGGGAGCGAAGTCGATCCGCGTCGAGTGCCGGATCGGCGGCGCCGACCTCAACCCCTACCTCGCCTTCGCCGCGCTGATCGCCGCCGGCCTCGCCGGGGTGGACGAGGGATTGGAGCTCGAAGCGCCCTTCGTCGGCGACGCCTATGGCGGCAAGCGGCTCCGCGAGGTGCCGAAGACGCTGCGCGAGGCGACGCGGCTCATGGACCGCTCCAAGATGCTGCGCACCGCGCTCGGCGACGACGTGGTCGACCACTATGTCCACACCGCCGAATGGGAGCAGCTCGAATACGACCGCCGGGTGACCGACTGGGAGCTGATGCGCGGCTTCGAGCGGTACTGAGATTTCTCCCTTGATAAAGACTTACACAGTGTTTACATTGTATGTATCTCAAGCGGGGAGGGGTTACCTATGAGCAAGTATGAGCCATTGCGGGCCTATTTGCGGGAGCATGGCACCGAGACCGTTCCGATGTCATTTGCCGAGATAGAGGCGGTCCTCGGCTTTCCGCTACCAAAGTCGCAGATGTACGCAGCCTGGTGGAGTAACAATCCCACCAACAATGTGATGACAAACGAGTGGCTGGCGGCTGGCTATCGCACGGAGCAGGTGGATATCGAGGGGCGGAAGCTGGTCTTTCGTCGTGCCGAGGAGCCTGCCCCGATCGCCGTGCGCGCGGCTCGGCCCGACCCCGAAGAGGGCGGCGACCCGTCAGCGAATGCTCGCCATCCCATCATCGGCTTCATGAAGGGCATGGTCACTCTGGCGCCCGACGTGGACATCACAGCGCCAGCCGACCCCGAATGGGGCGACCTCGCATGGGGCGATGGCGCCACCGCCGAGAAGCATCGCTGATGCCGCTCCTCCTCGACACCTGTGCCGCCATCTTCGCCTCCGAGGATCGATTGTCCGCAGAAGGCGTCGCGGCGCTGGGGCGCGCACATGAGGATGACGAACCGCTTTTCATGTCACCCATAACCGCTTGGGAGATCGGACTGCTCTCCGCGCGGGGGCGACTCGCGTCGCCGCTATCGCCGCTCGCATGGTTCGAACGCTTCACCCGCCGCTCCGACGTCCGGCTTGTTGATCTGTCACCAGCTATCCTGGTGGCCTCCAGTTTCCTGCCCGGATGGACGGCTCGCGATCCTGCGGATCGGATCATCGTGGCGAGCGCCCGAGAGATGGGGCTCACCATCCTCACGCGCGACAGCACGATGCTCGGCTATGCCAGAGCCGGATATGTGCTGGCATCCGAATGCTGAGAGAACGAGCACCGTGAGCGACCTGGAGAAAGCGTTCGATCAAGCAATGCTAACGATCTATCGTCGCGCCAAGGCCGAGGCCGGGTATCGGGCGAGCGCATTCCTCGCGATGCTCAACGCGCGGGGTGGGCTCAGCACCGCGCGCCAGCTCATCAACTCTCCCCGCCCCTCCGAGGGCTACACCCGTCTTTGGGAGCGGGGCCGGCTAGACCTCACCGTGGAAGCGACCGTCATCGACGATCCGAAGTGGCATCCGCTCTTCCAACCTGAAGAACTGGATCGAGCACGGAAGCGTCTGCGGGATTATCACTATCAGGCATCGACGGTGAACACCGAGGGGGCGAACGCACCATGACCGAGACCATCAAGATCATCTCCCCCATCGACGGCTCGGTCTATGCCGAGCGGCCGATCGTGGCCGATGCGGCGCTCGACGCCGCGGTATCGGCGGCTCGCGCCGCGCAGGCGGAGTGGCGGCGCGTCAGCATCGCCGAGCGCAGCCGCTACGTGATCGCGGCGCTCGAGGCGCTGATTGCGATGAACGACGAGATCGTCACCGAGATCGCCTGGCAGATGGGCCGGCCGGTCCGCTATGGCGGCGAGAAGGGCGGCGTCGAGGAGCGCACCCGCGCCATGGTCGCCCTCGCCGAGGCGGCGCTGGCCCCCTACACCCCGCCGGAGAAGGAAGGCTTCCGCCGCTACATCGCCCGCGAGCCGCTCGGGCTGGTGCTGGTCATCGCGCCGTGGAACTACCCCTATCTCACCGCGGTCAACGCGATCATGCCGGCGCTGGTCGCCGGCAACGCCGTGCTCCTCAAGCACGCCTCGCAGACGCTGCTGGTTGGCGAGCGCTTCGCCGAGGCGTTCAACAAGGCCGCGCTGCCGGCGGGCCTCTTCCAGAACCTCGTCCTCTCGCACGATCAGACCGAGCGGCTGATCGGCTCGGGCAAGGTCGACCACATCAACTTCACCGGCTCGGTCGAGGGCGGACGGCGGATCGAGCGCGCCGCGGCGGGTACCTTCGCCTCGCTCGGCCTCGAGCTCGGCGGCAAGGACCCCGCCTATGTCATGGCCGACGCCAAGCTCGACCACGTCATCGAGAACCTCGTCGACGGCGCCTACTTCAACAGCGGACAGTGCTGCTGCGGCATCGAGCGCATCTACGTCGACGCCAGCGTCTATGACGACTTCGTCGACGGCTTCGCCGCACTGACGAAGAAATACGTCGTCGGCAACCCGCTCGAGCCGGCCACCACGCTCGGCCCGATGGCGCGGGCGTCGTCCGCCGACCTGATCCGCGAGCAGGTGGCCGAGGCCAAGCGGAAAGGCGCGACGGCACTGGTCGGCATGAGCGTCGAGAGCGACCGTCCCGGCTCGCCCTATGTCGCGCCTGAGGCGCTGGTCGGCGTCAACCACCAGATGGCGGTGATGCGCGAAGAGAGCTTCGGCCCGGTGGTCGGCATCATGAAGGTGGCCGACGCCGAGGAGGCGGTGACGCTGATGAACGACAGCCCATACGGCCTGACCGCTTCGATCTGGACCACCGACATGGATCGCGCCGCCGAGCTCGGCACGCGGATCGAGACCGGCACGGTGTTCATGAACCGCTGCGACTATCTCGATCCCTATCTCGCCTGGACCGGCGTCAAGGACACCGGGCGCGGCGTGTCGCTCTCCAAGTTCGGCTTCGAGGCGCTGACCCAGCCGAAGAGTTTCCACCTGCGCAGCCTCTGATCATGGGCTACGTCGCCAAGGTCCTGCAGCCGAACGAGCGGCTGATCTACGAGGCCGAGCTGTCGTGGGTCGGCTACCTGCCCGGCCTCGTCGTGCTGATCGTCGCCGGCCTCGTGCTCGCCATCGGCGGCGAGCTGCTCGGCTGGCCGCTGTGGGTCGACATCGTCGCCGGCGTGATCGCGCTCGCCGCGCTGTGGCTGCTGGCGCGGGCCTGGTTCGAGCGCTGGACCACCGAGGTCGCCGTCACCGACCGCCGCGTCATCCACAAGACCGGCTTCATCCGCCGCAGCACCATCGAGATGAGCGTCGAGAAGGTCGAGAGCGTCGACGTCCACCAATCGCTGCTCGGCCGCCTCCTCGACTATGGCGACGTCATCGTGCGCGGTACCGGCGCCGGGCTTGCCCCGCTCCAGCAAATCCATGCGCCGCTGACCTTCCGCTCCAAGCTGATCGGCGCCTCGCACCATGCCGATTCCCCCTCCAAACCCGCCCAGGACTGACCCGTCATGTCGACCTCGCCGCGTGCCAACTGGAACTATCCCACCGCCATCCGCTTCGGCGCGGGGCGCATCGCCGAGCTGCCCGAGGCCTGCAAGGCCGCCGGCATCACCAAGCCGCTGCTGGTCACCGACGCCGGCCTCGCCAGGCTCGAGATCACCACGCGCACGCTAGAGATCCTTCGCGACGCGGGGCTGAACCCCGGCTTCTTCGCCGACGTCCAGCCCAATCCGGTCGAGGCCAATCTCACCGCCGGAATTGCCGCCTACAAGAGCGGCGGCCACGACGGCGTCGTCGCCTTCGGCGGCGGCTCGGGCCTCGATCTCGGCAAATGCGGGGCCTTCATGGCCGGCCAGACCCGTCCGGTCTGGGATTTCGAGGATATCGGCGACTGGTGGACCCGCGCTTCGGTCGAGGGCATTGCCC
>JAEVZM010000098.1 GCA_023392225.1 Pseudomonadota bacterium | reverse complement strand
GCTTCCGGCCCGCCCGGCGTGCCAACTGCGGCCCGTGCCGCATAGCGGAGAGCGACGATATGTGTACGTCCCTGAGCTACAAGGACGCTGCCGGCAACGTCTATTACGGCCGGACGCTGGAGCTGACCGTCGACCTGCCGTACCAGGCCGTCTATCTGCCGGTCGGCGTGCCGCTGACGTCCAAGGTCGGCAGCGACCAGCCGGTGGCGTTCGCCTCCAGGCATGCCTTCATCGCCATCACAATGCCGGACCGGGTGCCGACCGAGGCGGCACCGGTGACGATCGCCGACCTCAAGGTCCTCGAGGGCCTGAACGACCAGGGCCTGACCTTCAGCGTCCTGTCCTATCCCGCCGCGGCGAGCGACAAGCAGGCGGCACTCGACGTCACGCGGTCGGTCCTGTCGGTCTCGGATCTCGGCGCCTGGGCGCTCGGCCAGTTCGCCACCGTCGCCGAGGTGAAGGCGGCGCTCGCCGCCCAGCAGCTGGCGCTGGTGCCGCTCGCCATCCTCGGCGGCGTGACGTCGCCGTTCCACTACGTCCTGCACGACCGGACCGGCGCCGCCATCGTCGTCGAGTTCGACCATGGCGAGATGCACGTCTACGACAATCCCGTCGGCGTGATGACCAACGGCCCGCGCTTCGACTGGCACCTGACCAACCTCGACAACTACACCTTCCTCACCAATGTCGACACGCCGACCTCGACCTTCGGCGGCTACAAGGCGAGCCAGCCCGATTCCGGCATCGCCACCGCCGGCCTGCCTGCGTCGAACACCTCGGTCGGGCGTTTCGTGCGGGCCGTGTTCTACGCCCAGTTCACCGAGAAGGCGGCGACGCCGGACGAGGCGGTGCAGACGCTCGCCCACATCCTCAACAATTTCGACCGGCCGCGGGGGCTGACGATCGACTATCCGCAGGGCGGGGAGAGCCACCTCGAGGTGAAGGGGCTCGACGACGGCGGCAAGGCCGCCTACGCGACCGAGTTCACGTCCTGGACCAGCATGTCCGACCTCGAGCGCCAGCGCCTGTGGGTTCGCGACTACAAGAGCATGAACTTCGCCTCGTTCGACCTCGCCAAGTTCGCCGACCGGAAGGAGCCCGCCGTGATCCCGCTCGAGCGGGTGCGCAGTGGCGTCTGGGATGCCTCCGACATCATGACGGGCCCGAAGACGGCGTGATCGTTCCGGGCTCCGGCCACCACCGACGCGAGGGGGCAGGCCGCCTCGCGGGGCGCCCGCCGGGGCGGGGGCTGCCTGCGTGAAACACCCATTCGTGCTTCCGAAGGGCCTCCATGTCCACGCCCTCGGGCCATGGCCGTTCGTCACGCTGCGGACCTATACGATCGGCGGCCACCGCTTCGTCTGGATCGCCCGGGCCGAGCGGAAGGGCCTCGAGGGAACGATCCGGGCGCAGGAGCGCGGGCCGTTCTGGCGTACGCCGGAGTACAACCTCAGCGTTGCTGCCCTCTTCGCGCTCGGCTCGCTCCTGTTCATGCTCGGCGCCGCCCTGTCGCTGCTGCCCGCGCCCGTGGCGCCACCGACCGGCAGCATCAATCTGGTGTTCTTCTGCGGCTCGGTGCCGTTCACGATCGCCGGCTATCTTCAGCACTTCCAGTCGGCCAATGCGCCGGAGTTCGCGCCCGGCCCGGCGACGCCGGCCACCCGGCGCTCGGTCTCGCTGATCGGCTGGCATCCGGCGAGCGTCGGCTGGTGGAGCACGCTCACCCAGTTCATCGGCACCATCGATTTCAACTTCAACACGTTCGATGCGCTGCGGGCGCCCGACGGCTGGTTCGCGCAGGACCTCGTGATCTGGATCCCCGGCATGCTGGGCTCGATCATGTTCCTGGTGTCGAGCTATCTCGCGTTCATCGAGACGTCGCACAGCTACTGGAGCTGGGATCCGACCAACCTCGACTGGCAGATCGTCTTCGCCAATCTCGTCGGCTCGGTCGCCTTCATGACGGCCTCGACGCTGGCCTACGTCCCGCCGACCGCCGAGGCGGCGTGGATCGCCGACGTCGCCAATGTCCACCTGTTCGTGGGGGCGTTCGGCTTCCTGGGCGGCGCCGCCCTGATGATCCGCGAAAGCCGCCGGTGAGGGTCGCCGTGCGGGGTATCGCCGGGGCGCGCGGGCCGGTCCCGCTAGCGCTGGTCCCAGCCGCCGATCTGCGGCGAGTCGTCGGCCGTCGGCGCGGCGTTGGCCGGGGGCTTCTCGCCGGCCAGCGCCAGGGTCCGCTCGAGCAGCACCTCGTAGATCGGGCGCCCGCCAAGCCAGTCGGCGACGAGATTGGCGAACACGCAGGTGATGATCGCCGGGATCAGCGCCGAGTAGGCGCCGGTAAGCTCCGCGATCAGGACGATGCCGACCAGCGGCGCGCGGACGGTGGCCGAGAACAGTCCGCCCATCGCGGCCACGGCCAGCGCGGCCTCCATGCCCTCCGGCACCGGCAGCAGCGACGACAGGACGATGCCGAAGAGCAGGCCTATGGCGGTGGCGAGCGACAGGATCGGGGCGAAGATGCCGCCCGGCACGCCGGTCGAGTAGCTGGCCATCGACATGACGAAGCGGATGAGCACGATCAGCGCGACGATTCCCAGCGGCAGGTTCTCGCTGACCAGATGCACGGCGAGGTTCTCGCCGCCCATCGTCGCCTCCGGCCGGACGATCAGGAGAATGCCGACGGCGAAGCCGACGATCAGCGGCACGAGGTAGAACGAGGTGCGGCGCCCGATGGCGAGGGCGGAGTTCAGCGACCAGATCAGCGTGCGATTGAACACGACGCCGAGCCCGCCGAGCAGGATGCCGAGCAGGACGAAGGCAGGCAGCCAGGTCAGCGGCATCTCGCCGACGCCGATATCCATGAACGGCCGGCGCCCGGCGATCGCCTCGGTGACGACGCCGCTGGTGGCCGAGGCGAGCATCAGCGCGGTGTAGGTCTTCAGCGAGTAGGGGAACTGGCGCCGGGTCTCCTCGATGACGAAGAGGATCGAGGCGAGCGGCGCGCTGAAGGCGGCCGCGAGCCCGGCCGCACCGCCGGCGGCGAGGAGGCCGCGCCCGTCGCGGACGCTGAATCCGAAGCGCTCGGAGAAGGCCTGGGCGACCGAGGCGCCGATGTGGATGGTTGGCCCTTCGCGGCCGACCACGAGCCCGGAGCCGATCGCCAGGAAGCCGCCGAAGAACTTGACCGGGAGGACACGGGCCCACCGGACCCGGCGCAGCCCCACCATTGCGCCCTCGATCTCCTGGACGCCCGAGCCGCCGGCCTCCGGCGCGAAGGTGCGTACCAGCCAGACCGCGAGGAGCACTATGGCCGCTGCGATCGCGCCGCTGAGCAGCAGCAGGCCGGTGCCATCGAGATCGACATGCTCGCGGAGCAGCGTCGGCCAGTGAAGGAGCCGGTCGGTCCCCAGATGCAGGATGGTGCCGAGCAAGCCCGTAATCGCGCCGACGACCACCGCCGCGATGTAGAATAGTATCTCGCCACCACCACCTGACGACCCGGGCCCGTTCAGTACGCTCAAGATGTCCTCCGACTCGATTCCAGGCCTGACGCAGCAATGATCATCGTAGTGGAATGCGCGGCATGCTGTCCGCCGGGCAGCGTGCCGTCGCAAGGGACGTCCGCTGTATCGCAAGCGAATGGCGGAGCGTACGGCGCCCTCCGCCGCATCGCCCCGCGCCGGGACCCCAGCCACATCAGGCGCCGATAAGCACCATGGACACCACGCTTCTCATCTTCCTTCTGGTCTACCTGGCGATGGGCTTCGGCCAGCTGCCGGGCTTCCGCGTCGACCGCACCGGAGCCGCCCTGGTCGGCATGCTGGCGATGCTGGTCGTCGGCAGCATCACCCCGCAGGCGGCCTGGAACGCCATCGACTACCGCACGATCGGCATGCTCTTCGGCCTGATGGTGGTCGCCGCCGCCTTCACGATCTCGGGCTTCTATGCCTGGACCGCCGAGCGGATCGGCACGCTGGCCGTGAAGCCGCCGGTCCTGCTCGCCATCCTGATCGTCACCGGCTGCGCGCTGTCGGCGGTGCTCACCAACGACGTCATTGCCGTGGCGATGACCCCGCTCCTCGTCTCGGCGACGCTGGCGCGGAAGCTCAATCCGGTGCCGTTCCTGCTCGGCTTCTGCTTCGCCACCAATATCGGCTCCTCGGCGACGCTGATCGGCAGCCCGCACAACATGATCGTCGGGCAGACGCTGCAGCTCTCCTTCACGGGCTTCCTCGGCGTATCGCTCCTGCCCTCGCTGGTGGCGCTGCCGCTCACCTGGGCGATCGTCGCCTTCCTCTATCGCGGCCGCTGGGAGCTGACGGGCAGCACGGCCGCGGCCGTCGCCCCGCCGGTGCCGGTTCCCTTCAACCGGATCGAGACGCTGAAGGCGGGTGTCGTGGCGATCGCCGTGATCCTCGCCTTCATCTTCAGCCCTTGGCCGAGGGAGTTGATCGCGCTCGCCGCGGCGGGCGTGCTGCTGGTCAACCGCAAGATCGCCTCCGGGGACGTCCTGTCGAAGGTCGACTACAACCTGATCCTGCTCGTCGTCGGCCTGTTCGTGGTCAATGCGGCGTTTGCCGCGACCGGCATCCCCAAGGAGCTCGTCGGCGAGCTTCGGGCGATGGGTGTCGACATCCACAATCCGACGATCCTGCTCTGGGTGGTGGCGGTGGTGAGCGACCTGATCGGCAACAACCCGACCGTGATGCTGCTGCTGCCGCTGCTGCACCACGTCCGGGACCCCGAGATGCTCGGCGCCGTAATGTCGATGGGGACGAGCTTCTCGGGCAACATCGTCGTCTTCGGCAGCCTCGCCGGGATCATCACCGTCGAACAGGCGGCGGCCAACGGCATCAGGATATCCTTCGGCGAGTTCGTGCGGGTCGGCGCGCCGGTGACGGCCGCGTGCATGGCCGTCGCCACCGTCTGGATCCTGTTCCTCGGCGCGTAGGCGCCGCTGGCAGCGCCCCGCGCTCACCGGACGGGAGCCGGCGGCTCCGGAAAGGTGCCGTCCGCCTGGATGCGCGCCAGATGCTCCAGCTCGCCCGCGACGCCATTGACCAGGATCGCCAACGCCGTGTCCGCGCCGGAATAGGCGAGCGGCGGCTGCTTCGCCCGCTCGCGGGGTGGCATCGCGATGCGGGCCGCGAGCGCCTGAAGCGAGCCCGCGTCGGCGTCCGAGAGCTGGCGTGGTGGCGCCCCCGCGAAGGCGGTGATGCGGTCGCAGATCCGCTCGACGGTCGCGATCAGCGGGAACCAGGCGATCGCCTCGTGGTTGGCCGGGGGCGGCTCGACGATGAGCAGCTGGAGGCGGTGATGGAACTCGGAGAGCTTGCCATAGGCGGCCCGGCGGAGGGCGCGCGAACTCACGCCCGCTGCCCCGGTATCACCGGGGACGGCAAGAACCCGAAGGTAGGCGGAGACGGCCTGCTTCGCGGCGTTGAAGGTCGTCTGGAACTCCTCGGCATGCCGGCGCGGCCAGATGAAGTAGCCGAAGATCAGCACGATGCCGGCACCCAGGCAGGTATCGAGGATGCGATGGAGGGCGAGACGCGTGTCGGCCGTATCGGGCGAGATGGTTCCGATGAGGATCAGCACCATCGGGGTGAGGACGAGGGCCTGCACCGCGTAGGACGGCCGCATCGACCAGGGCAGGAGAAGCGCGAGGACGGCGATCACCAGGGCCATCTCGAGGTCCCTCGGCACCAGGGCCATCAGCGCCACGCCGATCACGGCGCCGACGATCGTTCCACCCGAGCGAAGGATCGCCCGGGCGAAGATCGAGCCGAGGTCGGGCTTCATCACCAGCGAGACCGTCAGCGGCACCCAGAACCAGTGCTGGCCGAGCGGCAGCCAGTGGGTACCATAGGCGAGGGCCATGCAGAGGGCGAGCGCTGACGCGCTGCGCAGCCCGCTCGGGCCGGGGAGCATCCGGGCCGAGAACAGGCGTGCCCGGTCGGCCATGGCGGGCGGCCGGCCCGCGGCGCTGGCGAGCGCGACGTAGCTGTCGAGAACGTTGCCGGAGGCATCCCCGGCCGCCGCCGCGGCGAAGTCGTCGGTGGCCATGTCCAGCGTCGCCGTGGGGGCAGGTGCGGCGGATGGGGTGGCCTCGCGATGGCCGCGAGACACGGCG
>JAEVZM010000039.1 GCA_023392225.1 Pseudomonadota bacterium | reverse complement strand
GCGAGATGGGTCTTGCCGGTGTTGGTCGGCCCGAGGACGGCAACGACGTTCCGTCCGCTCGTTGCAGCGGCGCCGGATTGGGACGTCAGGCTCATGCGGATATGCGAAAGGCTCCGTTGTCGTCAGGCTCCCGGTCGCCCGACGGGCCGCCGACATGTAGCATGCATGGCTGGAAAATAGCGGAAAATATCGCTTCTCCGGCCATGTTGGAACGAGTCTGGAACAAAACCTGTCCGAATCGCTGACTCGCTCCCTGTCTCGATCCGTTCTCTACGACATCTTCGCAGGGCAGGCTTCCCACCCCCCACATGTTGCAATTCGACCGGGATTCGACAAGGGCTGTCGCGCCGTCAGCCATGCCAGACCGGCGAGTCGCCGCACTCAGAAGCCCAGCATCGAGTCAACACGGATTCGGCGCCGGCGTGCCTGTGGATAACGGTGACAAGTCTCACTGCAAGGCGGCCCGCTGCTCGCGGCCATCGGCGGTGAAGCGGGTGGCGAACACCACGAGGTCGCCCCAGCGGGTGCCCATCACGATCCGGTACGGCACCAGCAGGCCGGTATCCTTCACCGGGACCAGCCAGACCTCGGAGCGCGTGCTGTCGACCATGTCGGCGATCGAGCTGCCGCCGAGCCGGTGCCCGGCCACCGGAAAGACCCGGGCACCGCACACCACCACCTTGCCGGCATAGGTGTCGGTGCCGCCGTCCACCGCCTTCATGGTCTTGAAGTAGAGCTGCACGTCGAACCGGGTCCAGCCGTCGAACACCTTGATCGTCCGCTCGCACGCCTGCCGGCCGAGCGGCATGCCGGGCCGGTCGAGCGGCACCAGGAAGGCGCTGAGCGGGTCGACCACGTCGGTCTTGTGGCGCGGCGACACCGGAATCCGGTCCGGCGCCCTCGACAGGGCCGGCTCGGCCACCACGTCGGTCACCTTGCCCGACTTCATGGCCATGCGGACATGCGTGCCGAAGCCGTTCTCGAGCGTGTCGAGCTCGAACGAGGCCGGCAGCACCCGGCTGCCGGCGATCCGCCCCGAGCCCGTGAGGGCCGCCGTACCGTCGGTGACCATGCGCGACACGCCGCTGGTCGAGCCCTTGATCTTCGCCGAGTAGCTGCCGCCGGAGAACGTGCTCTCGACCGCGGCCCGGCCGATCACCGTTCCGGCGAGCGTGATCGCATAGGTGGCGCGAAACTCCGTCGTGCCTGGAGCCTCGACCGCCCCCGACCGGGCGCCCGTCAGCACCACCACCACGGCAAGCGCCGAAAGGCCGGCCCAAGCGAGCCGGCCGCGCTTCCCGACACCTTTTCGCCGAGCGGCCATGGACCCCATCGCGACACGCCTGCAGGACGACCCCGCCGAACCTTGACAAACCGGGACGGCGACCCGCCGCTGATTCGGCGATTCGATGCAGCATAGGCCGCCGCGGGCCTCGTCAAAACCCCTTAGGCCGTGACCGGCGTCCTTGACGGGAGCGCCGCGCGCTGCCCGTCTCCGGGCATCGCTCGCGACGCGCCGACGCCGACGATCCTTGACGCTTCGCGTCCGGCTCACTATAGAGGCGACTTTCCGAACCTCCGTGACGGAAGTCTCTCGCCGGAAAGGCGGGACCCGGCCACGAGCACTGAAAGGATGACGCCATGGCCCGGCGCTGTGAACTGACCGGAAAGGCGGTCCTGACCGGTAACAATGTCAGCCACGCGAACAACAAGTCGCGGCGGCGCTTCATGCCGAACCTGAGCCAGGTCACGCTGATCAGCGACGCCCTGGGCCAGCGGGTGCGGCTCCGCATCACCTCGCATGCGCTGCGCTCGGTCGAGCACCGCGGCGGCCTCGACAAGTTCCTGCTTGCCGCCAGCGACACCGAGCTCTCGCTCAATGCCCGCCGGCTCAAGCGGCAGATCGAGAAGCGGACCGAGGCGGCGGCGGCGGTGGCCGAGTAAGGCCCTACGGACCACATTTCCTCGACCGGAACGGCGCCTTCGGGCGCCGTTTTCTATTGCAGCACCTCGGCGCGCTCCGGCTGCGCGGTCGCAGTCGAATCCTGCTCCTCGACCAGCGCGAAGTAGAGCAGCAGCGTCCGCTGCAGGGGATTGAGATTGTTGTCCGAGATGAGGGCGATGAGGGTCTCGCCGTTCGGCCCCTCGGTCAGCGCCATCCCTTCCATGTTGTCGATCTGGTAGCCGAGGGTCGCCTCGAAGATCACCGGACCGTCGACGGTCGCCCCGGCCCGCAGCGCTGCGGCCGGAATTCGCCTGATGCGGATCGAGAGGCCGAACGGCAGCCCGAAATGGCGCTCGAGGGTCAGGAGGTCGCCGTTGGGCAGGAAGACCGCGTCGGCAACGTCGTGGCCGTCGCGCCTGAGCACTGAGAAGTCGCCGGCCTCCGGCCCACCGACGATCCAGCCCTGGCTGTTGCCGTCGCCGTCCCGCAGTACCTCGGCGATGATCACCATCGCTCCCCCGAGCGGGCCGTCCGCCGGCGCCACTGCGATCGCCTCGGCGCCGTCGCGGCCGCTCATCTTCTTCGTCCCGGCCGGCAGCGGCACGTTGGTCGAGCGCGACAGCGCGAAGTCGGGTCCGGTAAAGGCGCGCACGTCGTTGGCGCGCTCGAACACCACCAGCGCCACCTCCCGGCCGTCGCGCGTCGTGAAGCGCAGTCCCTCAGCGTCGGACCAGTGCTTGCCGATGAGAGGATCACCGGCATTGTTGAGGATCGGCGCGACCTCGGCATCGGCGATCCCGGTCAGCCGTCCGTCCTCGACGATCGGCCGCATGCGGAGCCAGCGCCCGCGGTCGCTGACCGCGTAGAGGCGGCCATCGGCGGCGAAGTCGAGGCCCGAGAACGCGGCGAAGTCGAGGGTCGGCGCCATGAGCTCGAAGCCGCCACGGAACTCGAGCTCTCCGAAGCGCGTCTGGTCGCTGGACGGAAGCAGGCGCTCGATCGGACGCGTCGTCAGCTCGACCGGGCGGAATCCCGGACTGGCCGCAAGCGCCGCGTCCGCGGCACCGAGGGTGATCGCTGCGCCGGCGACTGCCGCAAGGAGACGCCTCACGCTGCCGTCCGCCGCGGAGCGCGGCCGCGGACCGGCGCCGCCTCGTCGGCAAACAGCTCGGCCAGCTTCTCGGTCATCGCCCCGGCCAGCTCCTCGGCATCGACGATGGTCACCGCCCGGCGGTAGTAGCGCGTGACGTCGTGGCCGATGCCGATGGCGATCAGCTCGACCGGCGAGCGGGTCTCGATCTCCTCGATCACGTAGCGCAGGTGCCGCTCGAGATAGTTGCCCGGGTTCACCGAAAGGGTCGAATCGTCGACCGGCGCGCCGTCGGAGATCATCATCAGGACCTTGCGCTGCTCGGGCCGGGCGATCAGCCGCCCATGCGCCCAGGCCAGCGCCTCGCCGTCGATGTTCTCCTTGAGCAACCCCTCGCGCATCATCAGGCCGAGATTCCGCCGGGCCCGCCGCCACGGCGCGTCGGCCGACTTGTAGACGATGTGCCGGAGGTCGTTGAGCCGGCCCGGATTGGCTGGCTTGCCGGCCTGCAGCCATGCCTCGCGCGACTGGCCACCCTTCCAGGCGCGGGTGGTGAAGCCGAGGATCTCGACCTTCACGCCGCAGCGCTCGAGGGTGCGCGCGAGGATGTCGGCGCAGGTCGCCGCCACCGTGATCGGCCGGCCGCGCATCGAGCCGGAATTGTCGAGCAGCAGCGTCACCACCGTGTCGCGGAAATCGGTGTCGCGCTCGACCTTGAAGGTGAGCGGATGGGTCGGGTCGATGACCACCCGCGACAGCCGCGCGGCGTCGATCTGGCCCTCCTCGAGGTCGAACTCCCACGCCCGGTTCTGCTGGGCCATCAGCCGCCGCTGCAGACGGTTGGCGAGCCGTGCCACCGCCCCCTGGAGATTGGCGAGCTGCTTGTCGAGATAGGAGCGCAGCCGGTCGAGCTCCGCGGTATCGCACAGGTCCTCGGCGATCACGGTCTCGTCGAAGCGGGTGGTGAAGGCCTTGTAGTCGACCATCGGCGGCAGGTTGGAGAACGGCGTCGGCGCCCGCCGGGCCTCACCCGTGTCGCGGGTGTCCGACATCTCGCCGTCGTCGACCATGTCCTCGGCGTCGGCCTCGCTCGATTCGCCTTCGCCGGCCTCGGCATCCTCGGCCGATGCCTCGACCTCCTGCGGCGCCGCGGCCTCGGCCGCCTCGCTCTGGTCGGACGCGCCCTCGCTCTCGTCGGCGTTGCCGGCCTCGCTGTCGTCCTCCTCGTCCTCGCCGCCCTCGGAGCCGAGCTCGTCGCCCATGTCGAGCGAGGCGATCATGTCGCGCACGACATCGGCGAAGGCGACCTGGTCGTCGATGCTCTCGGAGAGCCGCGCCAGGTCGTCGCCGGCGCGCTCGTCGATCCAGTCGCGCCACAGGTCAACGACCTTCCTGGCGGACTTCGGCGGCGCCTTGCCGGTCAGCTGCTCGCGCACCATCAGCGCCACCGCGTCCTCGAGCGGCGCGTCGGAGCGCTCGGTGATCTCGTGGTAGTTGCCGCGGTGATAGCGGTCCTCGAGCATCGCCGCGAGATTCTCGCCGACCCCGCTCATCCGCGTCGCGCCGAGCGCCTCGACCCGGGCCTGCTCCACCGCGTCGAAGACGGCACGGGCGTTCTTGCCCTCGGGCAGGCGCGCACGATGGACGCCGGCGTCGTGGCAGGCGAGGCGAAGCGCCATCGAATCGCTGAGGCCGCGGGTGACCGCCACGTCGGCCGCCGTCATCTTGCGCGGCGGCTCCGGCAGGCGGGCCCGATTGGCGGTGAGCGCCGGCCGGTCGGCGGCGAAGGCCACCTCGAGGTCGGGCTTGGCGGCGATCGCCCGCATGCAGCCCACCACCGCCCGCTTGAACGGGTCGACGGCGGATTCCTTGGGCTGCGCAGGCTTCTGGTTGGTAGCGGTCATTGGGCTCGGCGCCTCATCCGGCCTCGGCATCCAGCCGTTCGGGCCTCCGTCCGCCCGAGCGTCTACACCCTCAGCTCAGCACGACATTGGCCGCAGATTGCGGCAGCTCCTCGTTGAAGCAACGCTGGTAGAACTCGGCGACCAATGCCCGCTCCAGCTCGTCACACTTGTTGAGGAACGTGACCCGGAAGGCGAAGCCGACATCGCTGAAGATCTCGGCATTCTCGGCCCAGGTGATCACGGTCCGCGGGCTCATGACCGTCGACAGGTCGCCGTTCATGAAGGCGCTCCGCGTCAGGTCGGCGAGCCGGACCATGCGCGCGATCGTCCCCCGTCCCTCGGGGTTGCGGTAGCTCGCCACCTTGGCCGAGACGATGTCGACCTCCTTGTCGTGCGGCAGGTAGTTCAGCGTGGTGACGATCGACCAGCGGTCCATCTGGCCCTGGTTGATCTGCTGCGTGCCGTGATAGAGGCCGGAGGTATCGCCGAGACCGATGGTGTTGGCGGTGGCGAACAGGCGGAATGCCGGGTGCGGCCGGATCACCTTGTTCTGGTCGAGGAGGGTGAGCTTGCCCGACACCTCGAGGACGCGCTGGATGACGAACATGACGTCCGGCCGGCCGGCGTCGTACTCGTCGAAGCAGAGCGCGATGTTGTGCTTCAGCGCCCAGGGCAGGATGCCGTCGCGGAACTCGGTCACCTGGAGGCCGTCGCGCACCACGATGGCGTCGCGACCGATCAGGTCGATGCGGCTGATGTGGCTGTCGAGATTGACCCGGACGCACGGCCAGTTGAGCCGCGAGGCGACCTGCTCGACATGGCTCGACTTGCCGGTGCCGTGATAGCCGGACACGAGGACGCGGCGGTTGTGCGCGAACCCGGCAAGGATCGCGAGCGTCGTCTCGCGATCGAACAGGTAGTCGGGATCCGCGTCTGGGACATGCTCGTCCGCAGAGGAATAGGCCGGCACCTCGAGATCGCTGTCGATCCCGAAGACCTGGCGGACGGAGACTTTCATGTCGGGCAGAGGCGCCCCTTCAACGGCTTCAGTCATCATTCCCCCGTGGCGCCACACCGGCACCGTCGGTTCCACATCTTATAGATAAGGCGGCGAAGGTGACTCCGCGCGCCGGGACGGCAGGTTGCCGCAGGCTTATACAGGACCGGTCGCCGCCTCGCCACAGGTGCGTCACGTGCAGAAGCCGGCTGACTTGAGATAGTGGTAGGCTTGGATGATCTCCCGGAGCCGGTCCTCGAGGCTGCGATCCCCACCGTTCGCGTCGGGATGCAGCCGTTTCACCAGTTCCTTGTAGCGGGCCTTGATCTCGGCGCCCGTCTCGTGCCCCTCGAGATCGAGGGCATCGAAGGATTTCCGCGCGAAGTTGCCAAGCGTGCGCTGCGGACGCTCCTCCTCGCTCTTCCGCTTGGCGTTGCCGCCGTTGAAGAAGCCGAACGGATCGATGATCGTCTCCGCCCAGTCCGGCGGCGGCTTGCCGCCCGACTTGCCGACGCCCATGTTCCAGGTCGGCCGATGGCCGGTCGAGGCGGAGCGCTGATAGGCGATGACGTCGTCGTCGGGCATGCCGGCGAAGTAGTTGTAGGACTTGTTGTATTCGCGGACGTGATCGAGGCAGTAGTTGTGATACTCCCCCTCGTGATTCCGCCCCTTGGGCGCCCGGTAGCCACCCGTCTGCTCGCACCCGGCCCACTCGCAGCGCGGCGCCTCCTTGGGGGCGGCCTCGGCGTTGTCGGGCCGGATCCGGATCCGGTCGAAGTATTTAGAGTTCAGATTCATCGGCGCGATTATGGTCAGGGCACACTCGGGCGGCAAGCCGGCGATATGTACCAACTTTCGGGAAACTTCGAGGACGAAAGATGACGGCTCAGGATAGGATAACCCGCACATTGGACGCGGCGTTTCACCCGGCACGGCTGAATGTGGTCGACGAGTCGCATCTGCACAAGGGCCACGCCGGCGCCCGCCCCGAAGGCGAGACCCATTTCCGCGTGACGATCGCGGCGAGCGCCTTCGACGGCAAGAGCCGGATCGAGGCGCACCGCATGGTCAACGGCGCCCTCGCCGGGGAGTTCGAGCGGGGCCTGCACGCTCTCGCCATCCGCATCGAGAAGCCCTGACCGACCGGCTCAGGCGACGCGCAGCGACGCCGGGCCGCCATTGCCCGGCCGCGGCGGGGCCGCCTCGACGCGATTGCGGCCCTTCGCCTTGGCGCGGTAGAGCCCGTCGTCCGCGGCGACGAGCAGCGACTGGACGGTCGACCCGGCCGACGAGGTCGCAACGCCGGCGCTGACGGTGGTGCCCAGCGCCAGGCCGTCGACGCTGCGCGCGGCGATCTCGAACATGGCGCGCACCCGGTCGGCGACCTCGAGCGCGGCGGACAGGCTGGTCTCGGGCAGCAAGAGGGCGAATTCCTCCCCGCCGATGCGGCCGATCCAGTCGCCACGGCGGAGCGCCGCCCGCACCGTATCGGCGAAGAGCCGGAGCACGGCATCGCCGACGACATGGCCGTGGCGATCGTTGACCGACTTGAAGTGATCGAGGTCGAAGACGACCACCGACGCCGGCATCCCCCCGTTGCGGCTCCGCTCGAGCGCTCCGGTCATGGCGTTCAGGAAGGCGCGACGGGTGGAGACGCCGGTCAGCGCATCGGCCTCGGCGACCTTGCGCTGCTCCGCCTCGCTCAACTCCCGCACGAAGGCGATCACGAAGACCGCGGAGCCCATCGAGAACACGATCGATTCGAAGTGGACGAGGCCGAACCAGCTGCTGAGCGGGGGCAACGCCTCTGCCTGGAGCATGCCGGTGAGGGCTTCCGCCGAGCCCGCGATGAACAGGAGGCCGTGCACGGCGAGCAGCGCAGCCAGCACCCAGCGTGCGCGCATCTTCTCCCGGCTGAGGGCCAGCTCGACCGCACCCGACAGAAGGTAGGCCGCGGTGATCGCAAAGAGCACCGCCATCTGCCACCAGGGCGCCGGACGAAGAGCCGGCACGAGGTGCAGGATCGCCATGATCGCGAAGCCGGTCAGCATCAGGGGATAGGAGACCTGCCGCCCGGCGAAGGTCCGCGCGCCCGCCCAGTAGAAGGCCGGGCTCAGCGCGAAGCCGAGATCCGCAAGCAGCACCAGGATCGGTATCCCTTGGGTTATGCCGATCAGGATCAGGAGGACGCTCGCGGCCGCCGACAAGGCGCCCAGCACCCACCAGATGCAGCCGCGCCCCCGCTGCCGGCGCGGGCAACCGACCAGGATCATCGCCGCGCTCACGGCGGCGATGAACGCCTCGACGGCCAGTAGCGTTGGTACGTCCAGGTGCATGAGCTCGCCTCATGCTCCTCGTGCAAGAGCTGCGGTAACGCCTATGCGCTCACGCCAGGGCTTTCGATCGCAAATCTCACGACGCAGCGTCTGCGGCTAGCGCGTCGGAACCGGATTCTCGCCGCGATAGTCGTAGAATCCCCGGCCGGCCTTCCGTCCCAGCCAGCCGGCCTCGACGTATTTGACGAGCAACGGGCACGGACGATACTTCGAATCCGCCAGCCCCTCGTAGAGCACCTGCATGATCGACAGGCAGGTGTCTAGGCCGATGAAATCGGCGAGCTGCAGCGGTCCCATCGGGTGATGCGCGCCGAGCCGCATGGCGCTGTCGATCGCGGTCACCGTGCCGACGCCCTCGTGAAGCGTGTAGATCGCCTCGTTGATCATCGGCAGGAGAATGCGGTTGACGATGAAGCCGGGGAAGTCCTCGGCGACCACCACGGTCTTGCCGAGCCGGCCGATCAGCTCCTTGGCGGCGGCGAAGGTGCCCTCGTCGGTGGCGATGCCGCGGATCACCTCGACCAGCTCCATCACCGGAACCGGATTCATGAAGTGGATGCCGATGAAGCGCTCCGGCCGGTCGCTGGCCGAGGCGAGACGCGTGATCGACAGCGACGAGGTGTTGGTGGCGAGGATCGCCTCGGGTTTGAGCACCGGGGCGAGCGCAGCGAAGATCTCGCGCTTGACGCCCTCGTTCTCGGTGGCCGCCTCGATCACCAGGTCGCAGTCGGAGAGGCCCTCGACATCCGAGCTCGAGCCGATCCGCCCGAGCGCGCCGTCGCGATCGGCCTCGGCGATCTTTCCCGATGAGACCTGCCGCGCCATGTTGCCGTGGATGGTCGCGAGGCTGGACTGAAGACGGTCCGTCGCGACGTCGTGAAGCACCACGTCATAGCCGGCCAGCGCACAGACATGGGCGATGCCGCTGCCCATCTGGCCTGCGCCGATCACCCCGATCCTGCTGATCTGACCTGACATCGTCCTGCTATCTCGCCCCCGCAAGCTGGAAGCACAAATCGGCCATTGCCGAGAGCCTTGTCAAGGCAATGTAGGGCGCGGCCAACCGATTTCAGCGGGTGTGGCGGATTGGCCTAGAGCGCCTTCTCGAGCTCCGGCAGCAGCTCGAACACGTCGCCGACCAGCCCGTAGTCGGCGACCTGGAAGATCGGCGCATCGGGATCCTTGTTGATGGCGACGATCACCTTGGCGTCCTTCATCCCGGCGAGATGCTGGATGGCGCCGGAGATGCCGCAGGCGATGTAGAGGGCGGGTGCCACCACCTTGCCGGTCTGTCCGACCTGGTAGTCGTTGGGCGCGTAGCCGGCATCGACCGCCGCGCGCGAGGCGCCGACGGCGGCGCCGAGCTTGTCGGCGAGCGGCTCGAGATACTTCTTGAAGTTCTCGGCCGACTGGAAGG
>JAEVZM010000026.1 GCA_023392225.1 Pseudomonadota bacterium | reverse complement strand
ATGGAGAAGGCGGGGGAGGGGGGCGTGTCGGTGCGCATGGTCAGCCCCACCGGGCCGCGCGTCTCGCCGGTGTCGACCGGCAGCGCGGCAAGCGTGCCGGCCTTGAGATCGTCCGCCACCACGCCGGCCGAAATGATCCACACCGCATCGCTCTGGCGCAGGAAGGCGCGGCCGAAGGAATCGGACACCGTCTCGATCTCGGTCGGGATCGCCGCCACCCCGTTGGTGATGAAGAGGCGCTCCACAAAGGGGCGGATGATGGAGCCGCGCGTGGGCATCAGCACCGGATAGTCGCCCAGCCGCTCGAACACGTCCTGGCCGCCCTTGAGCAGCGGATGCCCGGCCCGCACCACGAACAGCACCTGTACCGAATAAAGGTGCTCGAAGAAGAAGCCGGTCATCTTTTCGGGCGCGGCAAGGCGGCCGACAACGAGGTCGAGTTCGCCGAGGCGCAGCTGCTCGAGAAGAACCGCATTCTCGCCGGTGACAATCTTGATGGTGGCGCCCGTGTCCTCCTTCAGGAACAGGCTCATGGCGCGCGGCATGATATTGGCGGAAACGGTGGGCAGCGTGCCGATGCGGATCGGCGGGCCGCCTTCGGCGCGGGCATTGGCGACCGAATCGATGCCCTGCCGCAGCGCCGTGATGGCCATGCCGGCGTGCTGCACGAAGATCTCACCCGAGCGCGTGATGCGGATGCCGCGCCCGTCGCGCTCCAGTACCGCCACGCCGAGCGCTTCTTCCAACTCGCGTATGGTCTTGGTTACCGCCGGCTGGCTGACATTCAGGATGCCGGCGGCCTTGACCACGCTTTTCTGGCGGGCAACTTCAAGAAAGGTCTGGAGATGGCGGAAACGGACACGACTTTCAATCATGTCTTTCCATAACCTATCGATTAAGAGAACGCCACAAAATATCATTTTACAGAACCAAATATCTAATCCACTCTCGCATTGAGGAGAAAATGCAGTGCAATTCATAGACATCGGCGGCGTCACGCTTCACTACCAGCTCATCGGCGGCCCCGCGGACAAGCCGGTTCTAGTCTTCATCAATTCCCTCGGCACAGACTTTCGCATCTGGCGCGACGTGATCGTCCATCTCGCCGGCGATTTTCCCATCGTGATCTACGACAAGCGCGGTCACGGCCTTTCCGATGTCGGCACGGCCCCTTATGCGATGGAGGACCATGTCGGCGATCTCGAAGGCCTGCTCGATCATCTCAATGTAAAGAGCGCCATCATCTGCGGGCTGTCGGTCGGCGGGCTGATCGCGCAGGGCCTCCATGCGCGGCGCCCCGATCTCGTTCGTGCGCTGATCCTGTGCGACACCGCCCACAAGATCGGCAATGCCGAGATGTGGAACGCGCGCATCGCCACCATTGAGGCGCAGGGCATCGAGCCGCTGGCCGACCCGGTGCTGGAGCGCTGGTTCACCCCCGCGTTCCGCGCCAATCGCAAGGTCGAGCTTGCCGGATATCGCAACATGCTGGTGCGCCAGCCCGCCGCCGGCTATGCCGGCACCTGTGCCGCACTTCGCGACGCCGACTACACCGAAGCGGCCAGGGGCATTTCCGTGCCCACGATGTGCGTGGTGGGCGACCAGGACGGCTCGACGCCGCCCGACGTCGTGCGCGGCACCGCCGACCTGATCGCAGGTTCCCGCTTCGAGATCATCGCCGATTGCGGGCACATTCCATGCGTCGAACAGCCCGAAGCGCTGCTGGCGCTGATCCGCACTTTCCTTGCTGACATTTCTTCCGGAGAGAAACACAATGGGTGAATTGGCTCAACCATCGAGCAGGTACCGAGAAGGGCTTGCCGCCAGGCGCTCGGTGCTGGGTGACGCCCATGTCGACCGGGCGGAGAAAGCATCGAGCGAATTCGACCGGCCGTTCCAGGAGCTGATTACCGAGGCCGCCTGGGGCACGGTGTGGTCGCGTCCCGGCTGGACCAAGCGCGAGCGCTCGATAGTGACGCTGGCCCTGCTGGCGGCTCTCGGCCACGATGAGGAGGTTGCCATGCATGTGCGCGCCACCGCCAACACGGGTGCCACGCGCGAGGACATTTGCGAAGCGTTCCTGCATGTGGCCATCTATGCCGGCGTGCCGGCGGCCAACCAGGCGATCAAGATTGCCAAGCAGGTCTTTGCCGAAATGGATGCAGGAAGCGAGAAACACGATGAGCGCTGATCCCCTGTCGAACCGCAAGCCCGAGACGGGCGCCTTCTTCCAGCGCGACCGTCTGTGGCATCCGCCGGCATACACGCCGACCTACAAGACCTCGGTGCTGCGCTCGCCGCAGAAGGCACTGCTGTCGCTCGACAACACGCTGTCGGAGATCACCGGCCCGGTTTTCGGCCACAACATGCTGGGCGAACTGGACAACGACCTGATCCACAACTTCGCCAAGCCCGGCGAAAGCGCCATCGGCCCGCGCATCATCGTCTATGGCCACGTGCTCGACGAGCGCGGCAAGGGCGTGCCCGGCGCGCTGCTGGAATTCTGGCAGGCCAATGCCGGCGGCCGCTATCGCCACAAGAAGGAGGGCTACATCGCCGCCCTCGACCCGAATTTCGGCGGCTGCGGACGCACCATCACCGACGAGGACGGCGCTTATGCCTTCCGGACCATCCAGCCCGGGCCCTATCCCTGGCCGAACGGGGTCAATGACTGGCGCCCGGCGCACATCCACTTCTCGATCTTCGGCCACGGCTTCGCGCAGCGGCTGATCACCCAGATGTATTTCGAGGGCGATCCGATGATCTGGCAGTGCCCGATCGTCAAGACGATCAACGACCCGGCCGCCATCAACGGGCTGACGGCCGCCCTGGACCGCGAGGCGACGATCCCCATGGACGCGCGCGCCTACAAGTTCGACATCGTTTTGCGCGGGCGCCGCTCGTCGCTGTTCGAAAACCGCCTGGAGGGCAACTGATGGCCCAGTCTCTCGACCGTCTCAAGGAAAGCGCTTCGCAGACCGCGGGACCCTATGTCCATATCGGCCTGACGCCGAATTATTGCGGCATCACCGGCGTCTTCAAGGAGGATCTCGGCGCCACCATGGTCAACGACAAGACCAAGGGCGAGCGCATCTCCATCCGCGCCCGCGTGTTCGACGGCACCGGCACTCCACTCAAGGACGCGCTGATCGAGATCTGGCAGGCGGATGCCGACGGCCTCTACAACTCGCCGTCCGAGATGCGCGGTGCGGCCGATCCGAATTTTTCCGGCTGGGGCCGCAAGGCCACCGACATGGAAACGGGCGAATGCGTCTTCGAGACGATCAAGCCCGGTCGCGTGCCGTTCAAGGACGGCCGCAGGCAGGCCCCGCACATCACCTTCTGGATCGTGGCTCGTGGCATCAATATCGGCCTGCACACGCGCATGTATTTTCCGGAAGAGGAACAGGC
>JAEVZM010000017.1 GCA_023392225.1 Pseudomonadota bacterium | reverse complement strand
GTTCGAGAGCCGCGTGCCAAAGGGCCTCGACGATTCCAAGAAGCTCACGGCCGCGGCCCGCGATCGCCTCTACGCCCTGATCCTCGAAAAGGGCCTGGTCTCGGTGGTGGTGGCGAGCCGCGCCCGGGTCGACCGGATGAACATCCTCCGCGCCTCGCTATGGGGGATGAGCCGCGCCGTCGCCGGACTGCCGGTGTGCCCCGACCACGTGCTGGTCGACGGCAACATGCTGCCGCTGGGCCTCCCCTGCCCGGCCGAGGCGATCGTCGGCGGCGACGGGCTGTCGGTGTCGATCGCCGCCGCCTCGATCGTCGCCAAGGTGACCCGCGACCGCCTGATGGCGCAGGTCGGCCGCGCCTTTCCGGACTACGGCTTCGCCGAGCACAAGGGCTATTCGACCGCCGCGCATTTCGCCGCGATCGAGGCCCACGGGCCCTGCATCCACCACCGCCGGAGCTTCACACCGATCCGCACGGCGCTCGGCATCGCGCCGCCCGCGGCGGCGGCCGAGGACCTCTTCACCCGTGCCGGCGAGCCGCCGGACGCGGAGCGCGACGGGGCGGCCGACGCCGCCGGGGCGACACCGCTCTCGACCGCCGCCTGAGGCGAACACCGCGCGACGCGGCGCCGTCCCGCTCGCGATGTCAGGGCGCGATATTCGCAGAGTGTGACCGCGCCGATACAGGCAGCGACCATGGTCCGCGCTACCATCCGGCATTGCTTTTTTTGGGGGGATTCCGCCATGCGCTCGTTGCTCGCCGCCATAGGCCTCGGCCTCAGCATCTCGCCGCTCGCCGCGGCGGATCTGAGCGTTCCGACCGAGACGATCGCCGTCGCGGTCGCCGACAGCCCATTCACCTGGTCGGGGCTCTATTTCGGTGCCCAGGCCGGCTACGGCTGGGGCCGCACCGAGCACAGCTACGACAATGGCGCGCCGTCCGGCACCTCCGACATCGGCGGCCCGGTCGGCGGCGTCTATGCCGGCTACAATGCGCAGGTCGGCAAGTACGTGCTCGGCGTCGAGGGCGACATCGGCCTCGCCGACGTGATCGGCAACTACCAGAGCGACCGCGGCGCGACCTCGGCCGGCTCGGCCAAGCTCGAGTGGGACGCCTCGCTCCGCGCCCGCTTCGGCGCGACCTTCGGGCGCTCGATGGTCTACGCCACCGGCGGTGTCGCCTTCGGCCGCTACGACTTCAAGGGCGGCCCCAACTGGGGCAACCGCATCTGCTGCGGCTACTCCGAGACGCTCACCGGCTGGACCATCGGTGCCGGCGTCGAGCACGCCTTCACCGACCACCTGATCACCCGGCTCGAATACCGCTACACCGACTACGGCTCGGCAAGCGGCACGCTCGACCCCGCCTTCTCGTGGACGACGATGAAGACCGCCAGCACGACCAGCGTCATCCGGGCCGGCATCGCCTACAAGTTCTGACCCCGCGGCACGCTCAGCTACAGTTGGTCACCTGATTGGAGCAGAGGCGCCGCCACCAGCCGGTGACGCCGTCGTCGCTGGTCACCAGCGCCCAGAAGCCGCTGCAAGCGAGGATTCGGGCGGGGCCGCCATCGGCGGAGATCGGGCTGCCGAACGCATCGTGCGCCGGCGTCCATGCCGACGCGACGCTCGGTGCCTGGTAGAGCCCGCCGACGGGAACGTCGTACTCGCCCCGCGCGCGGACCGGCATGTCGCCATTGGCGAACTGTGCGCCGACCCGCGCGGCGGGGATCCAGCCCCGGCCGGCGAACGGCTCGGGATGGTCGTCCGGATACGAATCGGGATCGGCATAGGGCCGGCCGGGCGGCTCGGCATGCTCGATCAAGAACCAGCCGCCGCGATAGCCGACGATGTCGAACTCGGTGAAGTAGCTCTCCTCCGCCTCGGACCCGGCCTCGAAGGCATAGGCCGCCGGCAGCGTGCCGAGGACGCGCGACGCGGCGTCGGGCTTGAGGTGGACCGGGAGGCCGGCAGGATCGCGGTCGATCGACCAGCCACCGAGCGCGCAGGCCTCGGTGCCGCTCGGGTAGTCCTGCTGGCCCCTGATCCAGATCTCCCGCTGCAGCTCCGCATAGGACGATTCGACGTCCGGATCGGTCGCCGGATCGTTGAGCGCGGGGTCGCGCACGCCGATCTCGCCGCTCGTCGCGACGGGCCGGTCGCCGTCGCGGCCGAGCGTCACGACCATCATCTCGCCCTCGGCGAAGGCGCTAGCGGGAGACGCCGGATCGCTCGCATCGGCGGGAAACACCGCGACGATCGCTTGATCGGGGGATTCGCGGAGAACCTGGCCGAACACCGACCCGGACGGAAGGAAACGGGCTGCCGACGGGAGCCAAGCCGGCTGCTCCCCGGCCATCGCGGCTCCGACGGCCAGGAACCCGGCCGCTCCGCCGAGCATTATCAACAACCGCGCGACAACCATCCGAGCCTCCGCCCGCATGACCAATCTCACACGACGCGATAGTATCCACGCCGCAAGCGGGTGACCATGGGAGCGAACCGATGAGTGACTGGGCTACCGGACTGGCCACGGGTGCAGTGGTCGCGGTGATCCTCGCCGGCGGCGCCGTTGGCGCTCTCGAGATGTGGGGACCCGGCGCCCGCCCGCCGCCACCTCCGCCCAAAGCCCATACGGCGACGCTCGTCCGGATCGGCCCCGACGGCACGGCGAACACGGCGTTCGGCGACAACGTCGAGAGTGCCAACA
>JAEVZM010000006.1 GCA_023392225.1 Pseudomonadota bacterium | reverse complement strand
CGTTGGCAGCAGCGACGCCGGCCGCCGTCAGCATGAAGTTCGTATACGCATAGTCGGCGCGGAACGCGCCGGTCGGCTTCAGGTAGCGGAAGCGATGGAGGATCTGGTCGCGATCGAAGCCGAGGTCCTCGAGAAAGTCGCCGGCCTGGGCCGGCACGCCGGTGCGGTGCGAGAACGCATCGCGGAGGGTGACGTGGCGTGTCACCCAGGGGTCGAGCATCTGAAAGCCTGGCTCGAAGTCGGTGATCCGGCTGTCCCAGCTGAGCGTGCCGTCGCCGATGACGGCCGCGACCGCCGTCGAGGCGAGCGGCTTCGAGACCGACGCGATCTGGAAAACGGTATCGGCGTCGACCGCCTCGTCGGTCCCGGCGCGACGGACGCCGTAGCCCTTGAGGGCGATCACCTCCTCGCCGAGGACGACGCCGACCGCGATGCCCGGCACCGCGGTCCGGGCGAGCACGTCCTCGACGATCGCATCGAGCTTCGGCAGGGCCGCCCGCACGGATTCGGCGGTCAGCTCCCCCGCCGCGGCCGGAGCGCCGAGCACGGCGAGAAGGGCGGCAGCCGCCCCGATCATTCGCATTGCGCGTCTCCCACCTCGAGCGCGAACTGCCGCGGTCCCATGACCGGCTCGGCATCGGGCTTGTCGACGATGGTCACGGTGACGGTGCAACGCTCCGTCTTGAGGAGATACACGTCGTCGCCGCTGGTGGTGATCGAGAGGATCGGCTCTTCGTATTTCAGCGCGTCGTGGACGGCGGGGTCCTCGACGATGGCGCCGATCTCGCGGGCGCTCTGCCAGTAGGGCGGAAGGGCCGCCAGCGCAGTCCCCGCTCCCGCGGCCAGCGCAAGCGCGCTCGACGCGGCTGCTGCGAATACCCTGATCACGTCCCGCCTCCTCCCTTGCGGTCTCCGACTGCCCAGATAGCACGCAGGACGCCCGATCCCTAGCTTGCCGCGCGCACATCTGCCATGTCTCAGGCTGGACCCGGAATCGGGGCAGACTGTCGACTCTGCCGGGCCGTCGTCAAACCTTTGCCGATGTGGCGTAGCATTTGCAGAGGGGCGCGGGGAGAAGCTGGAAGGGACTGTCGATGCGCCTCCTCGTCGTGGCGGACCTGCACTATTCGCTGCCCCAGTTCGATTGGGTGACCAGCGTCGCGTCGGATTTCGACGTGGTGATCATTGCGGGAGACCACCTCGACCTGAGCTCGTCGGTCGACGCTGGCGCGCAGATCGTCGTAGTCGGCAAGTATCTCGCGAGGCTCCGCCAGAAGACCAAACTCATCATCTGCTCGGGGAACCACGACCTCGACTCGCACACCAGCGAGGGCGAGAAGGTAGCGCGCTGGGTCCGCTACGTGCCGGACGTGGTGCGCGACGGACAGTCGATCACCATCGGCAACGTCCTGTTCTCGGTGTGTGCCTGGTGGGACGGCCCGGCCGAGCGCGCCGCGATCGCCGAGCAGTTCCGCCGCGACGCCGCGGTCGAGAAAGAGACCTGGATCTGGGTCTACCACGCGCCACCGAGCCAGTCCCCGACGAGCTGGGGCGGCAACCGCTCCTATGGCGACGTCGAGCTGACCAAGTGGATCGAGGAATACCAGCCGGACATCATCTTCGCCGGGCACGTCCACCAGGCGCCCTTCGTCAAGGAAGGCTCATGGGTCGACCGGGTCGGCCGGACCTGGATCTTCAACGCCGGACACCAGTACGGGGCGCCGCCGGCGCATCTGATCGTCGACACCGAGGTGCGCGAGGCGCTGTGGTTCTCGGCGGCGGGCAGCGAGTACGTCAAGCTCGACCAGCCGCTGGTACGGCCGGTCGATCGCCTGACGGCGGCGCCGGACTGGCTTACATCCGGGGATCGTCAGTCCGTTCCGGGCCCGGTGTGAACATCCTGCCCTGCTGGACGGTGAGCACCTCCAGCACTTCGCCGACCATCGCCAGATGGTCGCTCCGGCCGTCATACTGGCGCTTCACGTCGACGAGGTAGGTCGTCGCCGCATTGAGGCGTTGCGCCAGCACCCGGGCGAGATGGAACGCGAGTTCGGGATGATCGCGCAGGAATTGCCCCGCGTCCTCCGGCACCCGGACCGTGACGTCGGTGAGCGCGCGCACCGTTGCCGTGTGCGGCAGCTCGAGCAGCGCCGACATCTCGCCGAACATCGCCCCCGGTTCACCGAGCACGGCCACCGCGGTGCCGCCCCGCAACACCTCGACTTCGCCGTCCACCAGGATGAAGAGCTTTCCCGACCAGTGCCCCTCCTCGAGGAGCACGTCGCCGGGGCGGTAGTGCTCCATCGGTACGCCGTCACACTGCTTAAGTATGTCCAAGGTCAATTGGTTCATGGTCCAAACCGCCTGTGTTGGCGTCGCCCGACGCCCCTGCGACCCACGGAGCGGATCTCCCGACCGCATCCGCTATCGCCATGAATGGACTTGGATTTCGTTCCTGAGCGCGTGCGCGTCACGCACAAGACCCATCGTTGTGCAGTGCCGCATAGTAGCGCATTCCTTCTGAAACGCGACAAAATTGCTGCGTCGCAGGCTTGTGCCCCGCCTTCGGGAAGCCTAAGGCAGCGCCGCGCTCGTCCCGGTGTGGTTCGGGCTCGACTTGGCGCAGGCCCAGAGAGGGAGACGAGCATGGCGATCCGTACGGTCGTTTGGGGCGAGAACATCCATGACCGCGAGAACGCGGTGGTGGCGGAGATCTACCCCAAGGGGATGCACGGTGCGATCGCCGATGCGCTCAACCAGGACCCGGCGATCACCGCCACGACCGCGACCCTCGAGCAGCCCGAGCATGGGCTTTCGGCCGAGCGTCTCGCCGAGACCGACGTCCTGACCTGGTGGGGGCACCGCGCCCATGGCGCCGTCGAGGATGCGATCGTCGACCGGGTCGCCGAGCGCGTCTGGCAGGGCATGGGGCTGATCGTCCTCCACTCCGGCCACTTCTCCAAGATCTTCTGGAAGCTGATGGGCACGCCCTGCGCCCTCAAATGGCGCGAGGCCGGCGAGAAGGAGCGGGTCTGGGTGATCAATCCCGGCCATCCGATCGCGCGCGGCCTGGAGCCGAGCTTCGTCGTCCCGCAGACCGAGATGTATGGCGAGCCCTTCGTGGTGCCGGAGCCGATGGAGACGGTGTTCATCAGCTGGTACGACGGCGGCGAGGTGTTCCGCTCCGGCCTCACCTTCCAGCGTGGCGCCGGCCGGATCTTCTACTTCTCGCCCGGCCACGAGGTCTATCCGATCTACCACGATCCGAACGTCCAGACCGTGCTGCGCAACGCCGTGAAATGGGCCGCGAATCCTGCTCCGGCCTGGGCTACCGTCTCCGATGCGGCGAACGTTCCCACCGAGGTCGCGCCCGAGCCGCTGACCCAGCGCGGCCCGAGCCTCCACAAGCCCGGCGAGGAAGGCTTCAAGTAGAAAGCCGACGCCGATGCGCCTCCTCATCCTCGGGACCGGCAGCATGGCGAAGACCCATGCCGACGCCTTCGCCGCCGAGCCCGGCGTCGAGGTCGTCGCCGCGGTCGAGCCCAACCGCGAGCGTCTCGCCCATTTCGCCGACGAGCACCGGATTCCCAACCGCTTCGAGGACCTCGACGAAGCCCTCGCCTGGGGGCAGTTCGACGCCGCGGCCAACGTCACGCCCGATGCGGTGCACTACCCGACCACGATGAAGTTTATCGCGGCCGGCAAGGACGTCTTCTGCGAGAAGCCGCTCGCCACCGACTACCCGCATGCCCGGGACATGGCCGACGCGGCCGAGGCGGCGGGCGTCATCAACATGGTGAACCTCACCTACCGCTCCTCGCCGGCGGTGCAGAAGGCGCGCGAGATCGTGCTCTCGGGCGGGATCGGTGCCCTCCACCACATCGACGCCTCGTATCTCCAGAGCTGGCTCTCGGCGCGGATGTGGGGCGACTGGCATACCGAGGAGAAGTGGCTCTGGCGCCTGTCGAGCGCCCATGGCAGCAAGGGCGTCATCGGCGACATCGGCATCCACATCGTCGACTTCGCGAGCTATGCCGCGGGCAGCGACATCACCTCGCTCAACAGTCGCATCAAGACCTTCCACAAGGCGCCGGACGACCGCATCGGCCCCTACGTGCTCGATGCCAACGACTCCTTCGTGATCACGGTCGAGCTCGCCAACGGCGCCATCGGCCCGATCCAGGCGACCCGCTGGGCGACCGGCAACCTCAACGACCTCCGCCTCGGGCTCTACGGCGACAAGGGCGCCCTCCGGGTGTTCACCGACGGCCTCAAGTCGGGACTGCAGATCTGCGCCGGCGCGGACATCGAGACCCAGACCTGGCGCGAGGTCGACTGCCCGCCGGTTCCGACCAACTACCAGCGATTCGCGGCGGCCTGCCGGACGCGGGTCAATGGCGACCCGGATTTTCGCCGCGCCGCCATGATCCAGCAGGTTCTCGACCTGACCTTCGCTGCCGACGGATTGGGCACCCTCGCGCTCGGGTGACGCGGTCCGGCCGCATTACGGCCGGCCAGAGCCGGGAACCCGTGTCCGCCGCACCACACCCGGGCGCAAAAGCCACGCTTCACGCGGGCTTGAGCGCTTCCCGTCTTGCCGACCCTCGGCACATTAGGCAAAGAATTGAAAGGACGTGCGGGGTCATTGCGCGGTTGTTTCTGATTCTAGGGTGTACCCGATGCGGAAAACTCTTCTGGTTACTTTCGGACTTGCCGCGATGACGGCCGTGGCCGTGGTCTCCGCGGATGCCGCGGTGAAGACCTACTGGGACCAGGCCACCGGCAAGTGGATGAAGTACGACACCAATGCGCGCAAGGCCGCGCCGGTGACCCCCGACGGCAGCGCCACCAACCAGATGGGCAAGCCGCAGCAGACCTACCGCAACTCCAATCCCGTACCGCGGAAGACGGTCGACTATAACGGTCCGTTCAAGCCCAACACGATCGTCGTCAATACTGCCGAGCGCCGCCTTTACTATGTGATGCCGAACGGCAAGGCCCTGAAATACGGCGTCGGCGTCGGCCGCGAGGGCTTCACCTGGGCGGGCGTCGACACCATCTCGCGCAAGGCCGAGTGGCCCGGATGGACCCCGCCGCCGGAAATGATCGCCCGCGAGAAGAAGAAGGGGCGCATCCTGCCGGCCTACATGGAAGGCGGCCCGAACAACCCGCTCGGCGCCCGCGCCATGTATATCGGCGGCACCCTCTATCGCATTCACGGCACCAGTGAGCCCTGGACGATCGGCACTGCCGTGTCCTCCGGCTGCATCCGGCTGACCAACGACGACGTCGCCCACCTCTACGAGCACGTGCGGGTTGGAACCCGCGTCGTCGTGCTGCGCGGCGACGAGTCGCCGGCCCGCCTCGCCGCCCTCGCCAATCCGCCGCCGCCCAAGAAGGACGAGGTGATGATCGCCGAGGCGCGGACCAAGGATGATGGTCTCGCCAGCATCGGCGTCGGCGTGGTCGTGGCGGGCACCATCCCGGCCGATGCCGCGACCAGCCCCGAGACGACCGCCAGCGTCGCGCCGGCCCCGGACGGCGCCGTCGAGGAGGCCGTCGCCGTTGAGGAGCCTGCTGCGGTCGAGACGGCCGTGGTGGTGCCGGAGGCGTCCGCCAAGGACGACGCCCTGACCGAGGTTGTGGTGGTCGAGGAGGCCGTCGCGCCGGCCGACGAGACCGTCGCCGCTGCGGACCCGTCGTCGGCTCTTCCGGTGGACGATGCGGCCAAGGACGATGCGGCGATCGACGCCGTCGCCGCTGTGGCGACCCCGACCGAGGGTGCGCTCGAGCCGGCGGCGACCGAGCCGGTGTCGCTGGAGCCCGAGC
>JAEVZM010000696.1 GCA_023392225.1 Pseudomonadota bacterium | reverse complement strand
GGCTTCGCCGTCGGTCGCGGAGCGGTGGCTTTGGTGGCCGGGGCCTTCGCGGCGGACGAGCGCGCCGGTGGTTTCAATGCCGCGGTGGGCTTCGACGCGTTACCGGGTTTCTTCCCTGTCTGGCGCGTCGTTCCCGGCATCGCGTAACCTCAGATGGAAAAACTCGTCCCGCAACCGCAGGATGCGGTCGCGTTTGGATTTCTGACTTGGAAGGATTGGCCGATCAGGTCGTCGACGAAGTCGATCTCGGAGCCGTCGACATAGGGCAGCGACACCGAATCGATCAGCACGACCGCGCCGCTCCGTTCGAGCACTAGGTCGTCGTCGGCGCGCTCACTGTCGAGATCGAAGCCGTACTGGAACCCGGAGCAACCGCCGCCCGATACGCTGACGCGAAGCGCGGTTCCCTGCGGCTCCTTGGCCAGGATCGACGCAATCCGCCGCGCAGCGCGCTCGGATAGGGTCACATTCAGGGTGGAAGCGTCTGTCATCGCTTGTATTTCCTCGCTTCCGATAGTTAAGAAGGGCCGGGGTCGAAGTCAATTCCCGCAAGGATCAGGGCGTGCCAATCGGAGGGCGGACAAGCGGCTTCGGGGAGGGACGCGCCCCCTATGCCTCAAATCCGGGCACCAGCCGCGGCCGCCTCGTCGACGAGCCGGCGAGCC
Source organism: Pseudomonadota bacterium (assembly GCA_023392225.1). Lineage (GTDB taxonomy): Bacteria > Pseudomonadota > Alphaproteobacteria > Rhizobiales > Kaistiaceae > Bauldia. Next base: position 2,787 of record JAEVZM010000696.1, on the reverse strand, counting down.
CGAATCGGACCGAGTTCCAGCGGGATCGCGATCGAATCCTCCATTCGACCGCGTTCCGGCGCCTCCGCGAGAAGACCCAGGTCTTCCTGGTCGACGAGGGCGATCATTATCGCACCCGCCTGACCCACACGCTGGAAGTGTCCCAGATCGCGCGCGCGATCGCCCGCACCCTTGGCCTCGACGAGGACCTGACCGAGGCGCTGGCGCTCGCCCACGATCTCGGCCACTCGCCCTTCGGCCATGCCGGGGAGCGTGCCCTCAACGAATCCATGGCGGAGTTCGGCGGTTTCGACCACAACGCCCAGTCCGTCCGCGCGGTGACGCTGCTCGAGCGGCGCTATCCGCGCTTCGACGGGCTCAACCTCACCTGGGAGACCATCGAGGGGCTGGCCAAGCACAACGGTCCGCTGACCGACGCCGCGGGCACGCCAGTCGGGCGCTATGCGAAGAGCGGCGTCCCGCCGGTCGTCGCCGCCTATCCGGCCGACCTGTGGCTGTGGAGCTTCGCCGGGCCAGAGGCCCAGGTCGCGGCCATCGCCGACGACATCGCCTACGATGCCCACGACATCGATGACGGCCTCAGATCCGGGCTCCTGCCTCTCGCAGCGCTTGAGGAAGTCCCGTTAACCCACCGGATCATCGAGCATATCCGCTCCGAGTATCCCGGCCTCGATGCGGGCCGAACCGGCCACGAGCTCACCCGGCGCCTGGTCTCGGCGATGCTCGGCGACGTGGTGGCGATGGCGGAGGCGCAGCTCGAGGCGAGCCGGCCGGAGAGCGCCGACGACATCCGCCGCGCCGACCGGCCGCTCGTCGCCTTCTCTCCGGCGATGGCCGAGGCCGACCGCGCCATCAAGGCGATGCTCACCCGGCACGTCTACCGCAACCCGGCCGTCATCTCGGTGATGTCGGATGCCGAGGCGATGGTGCGGAAGCTCTTCCGCCGCTATCTCGAGGAGCCCGGCAGCCTGCCGCCGGCATGGCGTCCGCCGGCCGGCGACGACCTTGCCGCCCGCGCCCGGCGGGTCTGCGACTTCCTTGCCGGGATGACCGACCGCTACGCCGCCTCGGAATACGGCCGGCTGTTCCGCGGCTCCCCCATATGAGGGACAACGCCCCGTCCGGGCGGCGATACTGGTGGGATAACCGGCCCCGGTGGTTTGACCGCCCCGCCGAATTGGGCTAGGCGGCGCAACGGGCAGGCGCCCACCGAGCTCCCAGCGATGAACATCTTCCACGACTTCACCGACAGGACCAACGCGATCGTGCGCGCGATCGCCGGCGAGATGGGCGCGACGCCCGATCTCGGCCGGGCGATCGTCGAGCCGCCGCGCGATGCGTCCCATGGCGATCTCGCCTCCAATGCCGCGATGGTGCTGGCCAAGCCCCTCGGGGTGAAGCCGCGCGATCTCGCTACCCGGATCGCCGTCGAGCTCGCCCGCGACCCCGACGTCGCCACCGCCGAGGTCGCCGGCCCTGGCTTCGTCAACATCCGGCTCGAGCCGGCCTATCTCCACCGCGCCCTGTCGACGGTCATCGCCGCCGGCGACGGCTACGGCCGCTCCGATGCCGGGGCCGGGACCCGGGTCAATGTCGAGTACGTCTCGGCCAACCCCACCGGGCCGATGCATGTCGGTCACTGCCGCGGCGCCGTGTTCGGCGACGCGCTCGCCAATCTCCTTGCCTTCAGCGGCCACGACGTCGCCCGCGAGTACTACATCAACGACGCCGGCGCCCAGGTCGACGTGCTCGCCCGCTCGGCCTATCTCCGCTACCTCGAGGCGCTTGGCGAGGACATCGGCAGCATCCCCGAGGGGCTCTACCCGGGCGACTATCTCAAGCCGGTCGGCGAGGCGCTCGCCCGCGAGCACGGCGATCTCCTCATCGCCATGCCCGAGGCGGAGTGGCTGCCCATGGTCCGCGACACCGCCGTTGCGATGATGATGGGGATGATCCGCGAGGACCTGAAGGCGCTCGCCATCGAGCATGAGGTGTTCTTCTCCGAGCGCTCGCTGACCAGCGGCGAGAACAACGCGGTCGCGGCGATGATCGACAGCCTCCGGGCGCGCGACCTCGTCTACCAGGGCAGCCTGCCGCCGCCGAAGGGCCAGCTCCCCGAGGACTGGGAGGACCGCGAGCAGACGCTGTTCCGGGCCACCGCCTTCGGCGACGACATCGACCGTCCGCTGATCAAGTCGGACGGCAGCTACACCTATTTCGCCTCCGACATCGCCTATCACTACGACAAGTACCGGCGCGGCTTCCGCAGCCTCATCGACGTGCTCGGCGCCGACCATGGCGGCTACGTCAAGCGCATGCAGGCGGCGGTGAAGGCGATCAGCAACGGCGAGGCGTCGCTCGACGTCAAGATCGTCCAGCTGGTGAAGCTCCTGCGCGGCGGCGAGCCGGTCAAAATGTCGAAGCGGGCCGGGGAGTTCGTCACGCTTCGTGATGTGGTGGACGAAGTCGGCCCGGATCCGATCCGGTTCATGATGGTGTTCCGCAAGAACGACGCACCGCTCGACTTCGACTTCCAGAAGGTCACCGAGCAGTCGCGCGAGAATCCGGTCTTCTACGTCCAGTACGCCCACGCCCGGACCTGCTCGATCTTCCGCCAGGCCGAAGCCGAGGTTCCGGCGCTGGTCGCACCCGCGAGGGCGGGCGAGGCGCCGCTCGCCCGGCTGGTCGACGAGGGCGAGATGGCGCTGATTCGGCGCCTCCTCGAATACCCCCGCATGATCGAGGGCGCCGCGGCGGTCCACGAGCCGCATCGCGTGGCGTTCTATC
>JAEVZM010000708.1 GCA_023392225.1 Pseudomonadota bacterium | reverse complement strand
CGCTGCCGGAAGGCGAGCACCAGGTGGAACCAGTAGGTGTAGTCCTGGATGTCCTTCTGCATGGCGACGTCGCGGTAGTCCTGGACCAGCGGGATGCGCGGCACCTCGTCGAAGGCGATCTGGATGAAGCCCTTCACGTCGTCGGCATACTTGGTCGGGTCGGCCTCGAACCGGGCCGCCGCGATCAGCGCGTCCATCGCCGGGTTGACGTAGTCCATGGCGTTGAACACCGAGTTGTTCTTGCCGTCATAGGTCCAGTAGAAATAGTAGTCCGGATAGTTGAGCCATGCCTTGAAGCTCATGATGAGCATCGGCATGTCCTTCTTGTTGAGCCGGGTGTACCAGTCGGCGCCCGGGATCTTCTCGATCTCGACCTCGATGCCGATCTTCCTGAGGCTGTCCTGGACGAGGAGGGCGATCGGCTCGCGGGTGGCCGCGGTCGAGACGTCATAGGAAAGCGTGGTCTTGAAGCCGTCGGGGTAGCCGGCCTCGGCGAGCAGCGCCTTGGCCTTCTCGAGGTCGGTCGTGTAGGGCGACTTCTGCGGCCAGTCGGTGGTGGTGACCATGTCGGGGCCGCCGAACATGCCGATGCCGCGACCGAACAGGGCGGTGTCGAGGATCGCCTGGTAGGGGATGGCATAGGCTACCGCCTGGCGGACCTTCGGGTTGTCGAAGGGCGGCTTGGTGGTGAGCATGTCGATGTAGAGCAGCTCGGCGTCGACCGGCGTGCCGATCACCGTCAGCTTGTCCTCCTTGACCAGCTCCGAGAAGTCCTTCGGCGGCAGGTTGAAGGAGAGATCGGCGTCGCCCTTCTCGAGGAGCGCGCGGCGCGTGCCGGCCGAGGGGATCTGGCGGTTGATCACCTTGGTGAAGTACGGCATCGGCCCGGACTTCCAGTCGTCGAAGCGCTTGAAGACGATCTCGCTGCCCGGCTTCCAGCTCTCGACCATGTAGGCGCCGCTGCCGGCGTCGTTCTTGCCGACCCATTCGAGCGCCCAGGGATCCTCGTCGGTGGCGTGCGCCTTGGCGAGCTCGGAATTGACCACCTTGGCGATCGGCACCGCCAGGTTGGGCAGGATCAGCTTGTTGGGCCGCGGGAAGTCGATGCGGATGGTGTGGTCGTCGACCACCACGAACTGGTCGGGCGATGTCATCTCGCTCGCGCCCATCTGGATGCCCGGGAAGCCGCCGACCGAGACCGCGCGGTCGAAGGACCACTTCACGTCGTTGGCGGTGACCGGCTTGCCGTCGTGGAAGGTCGCGTCGGGGCGGAGGTGGAAGGTGACCGACTTGCCGTCCGGTGCCAGCTCCCAGCTCTCGGCCAGCTCGGGCTCGAACTTGGTGTAGTCGTAGGTCCAGCTGCCGTCGGGCAGCTGGGTGCGCGCGTGGGTGATCAGCCGGTCGTAGGTGTTCCACGATACGGCATGGGTTTCGACGTTGGCGTTGGCCGCGTCGATGTCGAGGGTGGAGGGACCCTCCTCGGTGACGACGACCAGCGTCTCCGCCCGGCCGGCGGCGAGGGCCTCTGCGGACAGGCCGGCGGTGAGGAGGGCGGCGGCGAGGAGGACGGCTTTCCCGTCGGATCGGAGTCTCTGGCGGAACACGGTCTCAGTCTCCCTTTGCGTGAGCGTCGGAGGCGACATGCGTGAAAGTCACGCATGATGCACAGGCAAACTACATGCCAACTGATCGAGTCGCCTGACTGCCTCGGTTTCCGCGATTCCCGGCCGCGGGTGGGGGAGGCGAGCGGGTGCTGGCCCTCCGCCCGATTCGTATGCACACTGTTCATGTAACATGCACAACGCTGCAGGGGCCTCGTCTCGGGTGCGCCGGAACCGCGCCGTGCCGGTGCTGCGCCGGAGGGCGGAATGCGTGGCACCGAACTTGCTCGACATGGACGGCCGCCGATGCGGCGGACATGATGGAGGATCATGATGGTGGAATGGACCGGCGGCAAGGCCGGCACGATGGGGGGCACCCAAGGATGCGCATGATCCTGATGCGGGTCGCGGCGGCGATCCCGACGCTGATCGGCATCGTCATCGTGACCTTCGCCCTCACCCGGCTGCTGCCGGGCGACCCCGCCGCCTACTTCGCCGGCCCCGCCGCGACCGAGCAGTCGATCGCCGAGACGCGGACCCGGCTCGGCCTCGACCGGAGCCTGCCGGAGCAGTTCGTCGGCTATGTCGTCGACCTCGCCCGCGGCGACCTCGGTACCTCGCTGACCACCGGTCAGGACGTCGTCGACGACCTCCGCAACCGGCTGCCCGCCTCGCTCGAGCTCACCTTCGGCGCGCTGTTCCTCGCCGCCGGACTCGGCATCCCGCTCGGCATCGGCGCCGCGATCCGTCCCGGCGGCGCGGTCGACCGGCTGTGCAGCATCGTCTCGACGGCGGGCCAGGCGATCCCGACCTTCTTCCTCGGCCTCCTCATGGTCTTCGTCTTCTACTACCTGCTCGGCTGGGCGCCGGCGCCGATCGGCCGGCTCGAGATCTTCTATTCCTCGCCCACCGAGATCACCGGCTTCTGGTCCATCGATGCCCTCCTCGCCGGCGACTTCGAGACGCTGTCGGCGGTGCTGGCCCAGCTCGTCCTGCCGGTGGTGACGCTCGGGCTGTTCGGCCTCGGCCCGCTCGCCCGGATCCCCCGGGCGGCGATGATTGAG
>JAEVZM010000688.1 GCA_023392225.1 Pseudomonadota bacterium | reverse complement strand
CCCCCGCGGGCGGCCGCCGGCCTTCCCCGGTTGACGTGCGAAGAGGTAGCGCCGTGGCGAGAATTGCGATGACGGGCGACATGAAGCCGGCGGGCGCGCCGCCCCGGCTGTCCGGCTTCGGCGCGTGGTGCGATCGCAATTTCCGCTGGCTGCTCGTGGCGCCGGCGGTGCTCCTGATCCTCGCGCTGTCGGTCTATCCGCTGCTGTTCTCGCTGGTCGTCTCGTTCATCAACTACGACTTCCAGATTCCGGGCCACGCCTTCGTCGGCCTCAAGAATTTCGAGCTGGTGATCTTCGATCCCGTCGCCCAGCGGGCGCTGGTGCTCACCGCGATCCTGTCGAGCGCCAGCGTCGCGATCGAGTTCCTGCTCGGGCTCGGCGTCGCGCTGATCATGATGAAGAGCTTTCGCGGCCGCGGCCTGATCATGTCGATCCTGATCGTGCCGCTGTTCATCTCGCCGGTGATCGTCGGGCAGGCGTTCTCGCTGCTGCTGCAGCGGCCCTTCGGCCCGACCAACTACGTCCTCTCGGTGCTGACCGGCACCGACGTCACCATCAGCTGGCTGACCGAGAGCCCCTGGGTCTACTTCTCGCTCATCCTCGCCGACGTCTGGCAGTGGACGCCGTTCATGTTCGTGATCCTGCTCGCGGGCCTCACGTCGATCCCGCCCAACCTCTACGAGGCGGCCGAGCTCGACGGCGTCGATGCCTGGGAGGTATTCTGGACGATCACGCTGCCGCTCTTGTCGCCGATGATCTGGCTGGCGTTGACCTTCCGGCTGCTCGACGCGATCCGCCTGTTCGACACGATCTTCATCATGACCGGTGGCGGGCCGGGCACCCAGACCTACACCGCCTCCTACTATCTCTACACGGTCGGCTTCACCCAGTTCCACCTCAGCCAGGCGACCGCAGGCAGCTGGCTGTTCCTGATCATCACCGCGGCCGTCGTGACGCTTCTTGTCCGGCGGCTGCTCAAGGCGGAGAAGGCGTGATGGCGACCAGACCCGTCCGTCGCGGCCGGCGGCTGCGCGTGCCCGTGGCCCGCATCCTCCTGCTGGGCTTCTTTCTCGTGTTCGTGCTGATCCCGCTCTACTGGATGCTGAACACGTCGCTGAAGCCGTCGAACGACTACCTGGCCATCCCACCGGTGTGGTGGCCCGAGGAGCCGACGTTGGTCCACTACGAGGCGGCGCTGTTCGCCTATCGGGGGCTCGAGGGGCTGATCAACTCGATCATCGTGTCGAGTGCCGCGACCGTGCTTTCGGCGCTGCTCGGCACGCTGATGGCCTACAGCCTCGCGCGCTACAATACCGGCGGCCAGCACCTCTCGTTCTGGGTGCTGTCGCAGCGCTTCCTGCCGCCGATCGCGATCGTGCTGCCGGTCTTCCTGATCTACCGGAACATCGGCATCTACGACACCCATCTCGGCCTGATCCTCGCCTATACGGTGTTCACCCTGCCGGTGTCGGTGTGGATGATGTACGCCTATTTCCGCCAGATGCCGCGCTCGCTCGAGGAGGCGGCGCTGGTCGACGGCTGCACCCGCTGGCGCGCCTTCTGGACGGTGGCGGTGCCGCTCGCTGCGCCGGGCATCGTCGCCGCCGCGGTCTTTGCCTTCATCGCCTGCTGGACGGAGGTCTTCTTCGCGCTGCTCCTGACCAGCCGGTATGCCTTCACGCTTCCCACGGTCTTCCGCGCCTTCATCGGCTTCCAGGGTGCCCAGTATGGCGAGGCGGCGGCGCTTGCGATCGTCTCGCTCGGCCCGTCGATCGTCCTCGGCGTGCTGGCGCAGCGACACCTGGTGCGGGGTCTGACCCTCGGGGCAGTGCGCGGTTAGGGAGAACGGACGACAACATGGCCGACGTCAAGATCAAGGCGCTCCGCAAGCGCTACGGCACCTTCGAGGCGGTGAAGGGCATCGACCTCGACATCCCCGACGGCGAGTTCACCGTGCTGGTCGGGCCGTCCGGCTGTGGCAAGAGCACGCTGCTGCGCACCATCGCCGGGCTCGAGGACATCTCCGACGGCGAGATCGAGATCGGCGGCGAGGTGGTCAACGACATGCGTCCGCGCGACCGCGACGTCGCCATGGTGTTCCAGGACTATGCGCTGTACCCGCACATGACGGTGCGCCGGAACATCGGCTTCGGGCTCCGGGCCCGGAAGCTGCCCCCGGCCGAGGTCGAGGAGCGCGTGCAGGCGGCCGCGGGCATGCTCGGCATCACCCAGCTGCTCGACCGCCTCCCGCGGCAGATCTCGGGCGGCCAGCGCCAGCGCGTCGCCATCGGCCGGGCAATTGTGCGCAGCCCGCGCATCTTCCTGTTCGACGAGCCGCTGTCCAATCTCGACGCCCAGTTGCGCGACGAGATGCGCGGCGAGATCAAGCGGCTGCACACCGAGATCGCCACCACCATGATTTACGTCACCCACGACCAGATCGAGGCGATGACGCTGGCCGACCGGATCGTGCTGATGCGCGACGGGCGTATCGAGCAGCAGGGCGCGCCGCTCGAGCTGTTCGACCGCCCGGCGACCATGTTCGTCGCCGGCTTTCTGGGCTCGCCGAAGATGACCTTCCTGCCGGGGAGCATCGCCAGGGACGGAGAGGCGGCCTCGGTCGCCCTCGATGGCGGTCCGCGCATC
>JAEVZM010000566.1 GCA_023392225.1 Pseudomonadota bacterium | reverse complement strand
CGCTGACGGCGGCGACCCCAATGCCGGTCCCGCACATGAGGACGGCGGCAATCGAAGCGAGGCTGCGGCGTGCGGTCATTCCTGGTCCTTCCGTTCCAAAGCGCCCCTCGGCCGCGGAACGCGAGCCTCGCGGTTCAACCCGCGACGGCACGGTTCGGTTCCGCCGTCGGGCGGGTGCCAGGAATCATGAATCCAACGCGCCTGTGTCGGGCTCGGGGCGGCCCGGTGGCGTCTTTGTGTTCGCCGGCAGCCGGGGGGCTGAGGGAGCGGCGGGGCGTACCCTACATATGTCCGCAGATCGTACACGGAGGACGGACATGGAAGCCCAGCACTTCAAGGTGACTCGCACCGACGCCGAGTGGCGGAGCATCCTCACTCCCGAGCAGTACCACGTGATGCGTGGCCACGGCACCGAACGGCCCGGCACCTGCGCCCTCCTCCACGAGAAGCGCGCGGGGGTCTTCTCCTGCGCCGGCTGCGACACCCCACTCTTCCGCTCCCACGAGAAGTTCGAGAGCGGCACCGGCTGGCCGAGCTTCACCGAGCCCGAGCCCGGATCGATCGAGACTACGGAGGACACGAGCTACGGCATGCTGCGGACCGAGGTGCATTGCGCGACCTGCGGCAGCCATCTCGGCCACGTCTTTCCCGACGGTCCGCCGCCGACGGGCCTCCGCTACTGCATCAACGGCGTCGCGCTCAACTTCACCCCGGACGAAGCCCGATGACGGAGATGCAGCGCGAGGCGATCGAGTTCTGGTTCGACTTCACCTCGCCCTACGCCTATTTCGCCAGCCTGGAGATCGATGACGTCGCCGCACGCCATGGCCGGGACGTGCTGTGGCGGCCGTTCCTGCTCGGCGCAGTGTTCAAGACGACGGGCATGCGGCCGCTGACCGGCATGCCGCTCCGGGGCGACTATGCCCGGCGCGACTGGGATCGCCTGGCTCGGCGGCTCGGCGCCCCCCTCGCCTTTCCGGCGATCCACCCCGCCAACACCGTCGCCGCCGGACGCGCCTTCCTGTGGCTCGAGGAGAACGATCCGGCGCGGGCCGTGCCATTCGCTCGGGACGTGTTCGCCGCCCATTTCGGCCGCGGCGAGGATATCGGGCCGGTCGCGAGCATCCTCGCGCTCGCGGCGGATGCCGGGGTGGACGAGGCGGCGCTGGCCGCCGGCCTCGACTCGCAGGACCTCAAGGACCGATTCCGCGCCCGCACCGAGGAGGCCCTGGCCAAGGGCGTATTCGGCTCGCCATTCTTCATCGTCGACGGCGAGCCGTTCTGGGGTGCCGACCGGCTCCCCATGGTCGACGAGTGGCTGACCCGCGGCGGCTGGTAGCCGCCGAAACGTCGCCGGCCTGTCACCTCTCCGACATGCCGGTTTAGTCCGGCGATGGTTCCCTCGCTGCGGGCGGCCGCCAGGCCGTCGCCAGACAGAGGGACCCTGATCCGATGACCCACTATCTCCGCACCGCGCTGTTCGCTGCCGGCGCGCTCATGAGCGTCTCGAGCGGCGCGCTCGCCGAGGCCCCCGGCCCGGCCGCCCAGCTCGGCCCGCGACCGTTCTTCCTCGTCGACGACATGGACGAGGGAGCCCTCAAGGATGCACTGAAGCAGTGCGAGGCGGGGCCGTTCTACCGCACCGATTTCTCGATCGCCCACCGCGGCGCCCCGATGCAGTTCCCCGAGCACACCCGCGAGGCCTATCTCGCCGGGGCGCGCATGGGTGCCGGGATCCTCGAATGCGACGTGACCTTCACCAAGGACCGCGAGCTCGTCTGCCGCCACTCGCAGTGCGACCTGCACACCACCACCGACATCCTCGCCCGGCCCGAGCTCGCGGCGAAGTGCACGACCCCGTTCAGCCCCGCCGATCCCGCGACCGGCAAGAAGGCCGAGGCGATGTGCTGCACCAGCGACATCACGCTGGCCGAGTACCGCACCCTCAAGGGCAAGATGGACGCGGCCGACGCCAGCGCGACCACCGTCGAAGCCTACATGAACGCCACCCCGGCCTGGCGGACCGATCTCTACGCCACCCGCGGCACGCTGATGACCCACGCCGAGAGCATCGCGCTGTTCAAGGCGCTGGGCGTCAAGTTCACGCCCGAGCTCAAGGCGCCGAGCGTCGCCATGCCGTTCGAGGGCGACTACACGCAGGACGCCTATGCCCAGCAGATGATCGACGAGTACAAGGCGGCCGGGGTCCCCGCCTCCGACGTCTTCCCGCAGTCGTTCCAGCTCCGTGACGTGCTCTACTGGATCAAGAACGACCCCGAGTTCGGCGCGCAGGGCGTCTTCCTCGACGACCGCAATGACACGCTCGAAGGCTTCGATCCGATGAAGCCGGAGACCTTCAAGCCGACCATGCAGGAGCTGGCCGACCAGGGCGTGAAGATCATCGCCCCGCCGACCTACATGCTGGTCACCGTCGAGGACGGCAAGATCGTCCCCTCGCCCTACGCGAAGGAAGCCAAGGCGGCCGGCCTCAAGATCATCACCTGGTCGCTCGAGCGCTCGGGCACCCTGACCGCCGGCGGCGGGTTCTACTACCAGAGCATCAAGGACGTCACCGACAACAGCGGCGACACCTATGCGCTGGTCGACGTGCTGGCCAAGGATGTCGGCGTCATCGGCATCTTCTCGGACTGGCCGGCGACGGTGACCTACTACGCCAACTGCATGGGCCTCTAGCGCCCAACCCGAAAAGAAAAAGGGGCCGGCAGAGCCGGCCCCCCAGTCTTGCAGTCTGCCCGCGTGTCAAGCCGCGAGCTTGAGCTCTTTCTCGGTGACCTGGCCGTCGTCCTCGATCGAACGGACCGGCTTCAGGCCGGCCTTCTGCAGATCGCCGTGATAGGCCTTCACCGCCTCGGCCGGGGTGACGGTCCCGGCGACGACTTCGCGCATCATCCGCACGATGTCGATCGGCGACTCGGCGAGATGGATCTTGCGGCCGAACAGGGCGACGCGGGCACCGTACTTGTGGGCCTGGTGCAGCAGCTCGAAGGTATCGCGGGCGGTGCCTGCGGCGCCGCCGAGGATGCCCACGATGAGGTGCTGCGGATCGTAGCCGGCCAGCTCCTCCATGGCGCGCGGGCCATTGTACTGGAGCTTGAGGAACTTCGGATAGTCGACGTCCATCACGCCGGCGAGGGTCCGGACGATGTTGTCGTTGATGAACGACCCCATCTCGGCATTGTTCGCCAGGTTGATGTCGAAGGCCGGGTTGAAGACCTCGAGGAAGTGCCGCATGCCGTTCTGGTTGGCATCGGCGCGAAAGGCGCGATAGGCCTCGGAGTTCTCGGCGTCGATGTCACGCTCGTTCGAGTAGGTCACCGAGTAGAGGCCGAGATCGGCGTACTTCTTGGCCTGCTCGACCACCGCGGTGCGGTGGTGCCGCGACGGCGCCTCGCGGTAGCGGCCGCCACGCGCAGACCAGATGTCGGTGGTGTCGTTGAGGCGGATCGCCGGGGTCACCGGGCTGTCCTTGAACAGGCCCTCGTTCGACAGCCGCTCGCAGGTCGAGGCCGACATCAGCATGATGTCGACGAGACCGGAATTGGTCATGTCGCGGATGTTCTGGAGGTGGGTCGCCCGCGGCGTGAACCGGGTCTTGTCGTCCGGGTAGGGGACGGGCGAGGCGCGACCGAATCCGATGTCGCCGTCCTTGGCGTCGGCGATGATGAAGTCAGCCGGGGTGTAGGTGCCCGCCTTGATCTTCGCGAGCTTCTGGTCGAGGGTACGCATCTGCCTTCCTTCTCTTCAAGTCTCTTGTCGGTTCGTCGATGCTCGGCCACGCGCCTGCATCGGTGTTCAGTCGGTCGATTCGCGCCAGCCCCAGCGCTCTGCAAGCGCCAGGCATGCCTGCCACGGCTCGATCGAGACGGTGGTCGAGATCTCGCGCAGCGAGGCGGCCGCCGTCGCATGGGCCAGCGCGAGTGAGCGCTCGACGCTCCAGCCTTCGTGGAAGCCGTAGAGGAAGCCGGCGGCGAACGCATCGCCGGCGCCGTTGGCACCCTTGACCTCGGCCGGCGGTACGTCGACCGAGGGCTTGACCACCACGCCGCCATCGCGACTCGCCGCGACGGCGCCGCGGGGAAAGTGCACGACCACGTGCTGCGCGGTGCCGAGTGCCACCACGGCCTTGGCCGCGTCGATGCTGGCATCGACGTCGGTCTTGTGATTCTTCACCGTCTCGATACCGACGATGCCGCCGATCTCGTGGTCATTGACCACGACTAGGTCGAGATAGGGCAGGCACGGCCGCACCAGTGCGGTCAGCCGGTCCGGCGCGATGCTGGCGAGCTCGATATTGGTGATCATCCCGGCGGCCCGGGCGCGCTTCAGCACCGTCACCCAGCCGTTCTCGTCATCCTGCCACGGACCGTCCATCAGGCGATGCACGCCCGGCAGGCCGAGGTGGAAGATCTTCTCCTCGTTGCCGGCGAAATCGAAGTGATCCGGGCTCAGAAGGTGGCTGGTGCCGAACCAGGAGACATGGGTCCGCTGGCCGGTCTCCCCCGAGGCGAAGGCGAAGGTGTAGTCGGTCGCCGATTCGGCGGTGACCCGCATCTTGCTGCGGTCGATGCCGTTGCGATCGGCTTCCTCGATCAGGAAACGTCCGTCGGGGTCGTCGCCGACCAGGGCGATCGTCGCCACGCGCATGTCGGAGGCGAGCTTCCGGATCGCGACCGCCATGTTGCACCCCGAGCCGCCGCCGCCCATCTCGGACGAGAGGATGTCGGCACGGCCGTTCTCGTGCGGCCAGCGATCGAGCAGGAGGTTCCGATCGACGCACCAGGTGCCGCCGGTGAGGATGCCCTTGCGAGACATGAAAGACGTATACCCTAGACGGTTTGTTCTTGCGCCGCCTCGGATGCGGCGGCGGGGATGCAGGGAGGACAGCCTTGCGGCCGCCCTCCCCAGACT
>JAEVZM010000565.1 GCA_023392225.1 Pseudomonadota bacterium | reverse complement strand
ATCCTCCTGTCGCCGCCGGGTGAACCGCGTTTCCGTGGCGCCTGATGGAAGCTTCGGTCGGACCAGCATGGAACAGTCGTCCAACAGCCGCGTCAGGCTCGCAAGCATCGCGATGGTCGTCCCAATGGTGGCCGGCCTCGCGATCTTCGCCGCCTATCCGCTCGTCTATCTGATCGGGCTCGCGTTCACCCGATCCGACCTCGGCGACCGCTTCCAGAAATATGTCGGCCTCGACAATTTCACTTGGGCGCTCGAGGGTACGATCTTCGGCACCTCGCTGTGGAACTCGGTCTGGTTCGCGCTTGCCGTCTCAGCGATCCAGCTCGTCCTCGGGCTGTTCATCGCCTATCTGCTGCACAGCTATGTCCGCGAGGGTCGGCTGCTGCGGACCCTGATCCTGCTGCCGCTGATGACGCCGCCGATCATGGTCGGCATCGCCTGGAAGCTGATGCTCAACCCGGCCGGCGGCTGGCTGAACGGCGTGATGTTGAGGTTCGGCATCATCGATCAGCCGATCTCCTTCTTCGGCGATAGGGTGCTCGCGTTTCCCGCGATCATGCTGGCGGACACCTGGCAGTGGATGCCGCTGATCGTCATCCTGTGCTTCGCCGCGCTCCAGTCGGTGCCGGAGGACGTCTACGAGGCTGCGGCGGTCGACGGCGCCTATCCGCGCAGGACGTTCTGGCGGGTGACGCTGCCGATCATCGCGCCGGCGCTGATGGCAGTCTATCTCCTTCGCCTGGTGATGGCCTTTAAGACCTTCGACCTCATCTACGCGCTCACGCAGGGCGGCCCGGGCAATGCCACGACGATCGCGACCTTCGAAATCTGGCGGACGGCGATGCGTGAGTTCGACGTCGGGCTCGCTGCGGCACAGACCCTTCTCTTCGCCATCGTGGTGACCGTCGTGACGCTGCCGGTGGTGATGCTCTTCAACCACCTGGAGAAGCGGACATGAGTGAGGCCCTGCCGCGCTCGCGGACTTCGGTGTGGCTGGCGCGCCTATGGCTCGCGCTCGCCATCGCCTTCTTCGTCCTGCCGATCCTCTATCTGCTTTCGACCTCGTTCAAAGCGCCGGACGACGTGCTTCAGGGGCGCTTCTTCCCCAGCGACCCGACGCTCGTCAACTATCCGGCCGCCTTCGGTCACGTGCCGGTGGCGAGCATGATCCGCAACTCGGTGGTGGTGTCGCTGCTCAGCGCCGCGATCACCTTGCTCCTCACCGTGCCCGCGACCTACGCGATGGTGAAGCTCGGCTTCATGCGCACGATCATCCCCAACATCACACTCGCCTCCTATGTGGCGCCTCCGGTGATCGCGCTCATCCCGCTGTTCTTCCTCATGCAGATGGTGCATCTCATCGACACGATTGCCGGCCTCGCGATGGTCTATGGGATCATGAACATCCCCGTCGCGTTCTGGCTGCTCAGGAGCTTCGTGCGGGCGATCCCCGACGAGATCGACGAGGCGGCCTGGATCGACGGAGCGAGCTATTTCCGCACGCTCATCCGCATCATCCTGCCGCTGCTCGTTCCCGGAATCGTCGCGACGGCGCTGATCTGCATCATCCTATCCTACAACGAGCTGCTCTTTGCCTCGACCATGACCTTCGGCCAATCGAGCCGCACGATCACGGTCGGCATGTCGCTCTTCCAGGGCGAGCGCCTCGTCAATTTCGGCCAGATGGCCGCCGCCTCGTTCGCCGGCATGGTGCCGGTCTACATCATCGCCGTATTCTTCCAGCGCTATCTGATCGGCGGTCTCACCCACGGCAGCGTTAAATAGGTCCTGCATGGTCGCCATCTCAATCAAGGGGCTCCGGAAGAACTTCGGAAGTGTCGCCGTCCTCCGCGACATCGACCTCGAGGTCGGCGACGGCGAGTTCGCCGTGCTGGTCGGCCCGTCCGGCTGCGGCAAGTCCACGCTGCTGCGCTGCATCGCCGGGCTCGCGTCGATCGACGGCGGCGAGATCCTGTTCGACGGGCGCCGGGTCGATACGCTCCCGCCGCAGGAGCGGGACCTGTCGATGGTGTTCCAGAACTACGCGCTCTACCCGCATCTCACGGTCCGCGAGAACCTCGCCTTCAGCCTCCGCGTCAAGCGCCTGCGGAAGGACGAGATCGACCGGCGTGTCGCCTGGGCGGCGGGACTGCTCGCGATCGAGCCGTATCTCGACCGGCGTCCGCGGGCGCTCTCCGGCGGCCAGCGCCAGCGCGTCGCGATGGGGCGGGCGATGGTGAAACAGTCGAACGCGTTCCTGTTCGACGAGCCGCTCTCGAACCTTGACGCCAAGCTCCGCGTTCAGATGCGCAAGGACATCCACAAGCTCCAGCGCACCATCAACGTCACCTCGGTCTACGTCACCCACGACCAGGTCGAGGCAATGACGATGGGCGACCGGATCGTGGTGATGAACGGCGGCCACATCGAGCAGATCGGCAAGCCGATGGAGCTCTATGCCGATCCGGCGACGCAGTTTGTTGCCGGGTTCATAGGCTCGCCACCGATGAACCTTCTGCCGGGTCGTGCCGAGGGGAAGGTGGTGGTCCTCGCCGATGGAACCCGGCTCGAAACTACCGTCGAACATCTTGGGCCGGTGACGGTGGGGTTCCGCCCGGAGCATCTGCTTGAAGGCGCGGCCGGCCCGAACGTGCTGACGCTGCCGGTCAGGTCGGTTCAGGAGCTCGGCGGTTCGGTGAGCTATTTCGCCGACCTCGCCGGCAACGAGATCGAAGCCTGCGAGGCACGCCAGACGGCCGTTGCCGGCGGGCAGGTGCGCATCGCCATCGAGCCGGGGCGCATCCTGCTGTTCGACGAATCCGGCGCTCGGGTGCGCTAGTGCGGTGCGGTACGGCTGCCGGGATCGGACGGGCATCGCGACGCGCGGCGAGGATGGACATCGCGGCTTTCGCTTTCTAAGAGGGGCCGCGTTCGTCTCGGGTATATGGCTTTGGTGATAGAGTAGCTGACTCATAATCAGCGGGTCGTCTAATCAGCGGGTCGTCGGGGCGGACCCTGTTGCACCCCGC
>JAEVZM010000538.1 GCA_023392225.1 Pseudomonadota bacterium | reverse complement strand
GTTCTCCACCGCGCCGGGCACGTAGCGGCCGCCATCGGTGGTCGAGCCGGAGAGCGCGGCGAACAGGAAGCCGCGCGCGACGGCGCGGCTGTCGGCGGTGATGCCGGCGATGTCGATGTCCCCGGCGCCCGGGGGCATCGTCACGCCGTCGGTGACGAGGTCCCGGAGGAGCATGGCGGCAGCGGGGCTAGGTTGGAGGGGTGCACGTCAGTTCGAGACCAGGACGACGCCATCGGGCGCCACGGTGCGCGGCTTGACCCCGAGCAGGGCCGCCGAGCGGCGGATGACGGCACCGGCCGTCGGCGCGGCATTGAGGCCGGCGGTGGCACCCATACCTTCCTTCTCCGACTTGGGCTCATCGAGGGTGACGAGGACGACATACTGGGGATCGTCCATCGGGAATGCGGCAAGAAACGAGTTGAGGCGCTTGTCGTTGGCGTAGCGGCCGTTCTCGATCTTCTCGGCGGTACCGGTCTTGCCGCCGACATTGTAGCCCGGCACCGCGGCGCGCCGGCCGCTGCCCTTCTCGACATTGAGCGCGAAGAGGTAGCGCATCTGCTCGCTGGTCTCGGGCTTGGCGACCTGCACGGCGAGCTTGTCCGCCTCCTCGGCGGTGCGCGGGAACAGCGTCGGCGGGATCAGCTTGCCGCCATTGACCAGGGCCGCGTCGGCGACCGCGACCTGCAGCGGCGACACCGCCAGGCTGTGGCCGAAGGCGACGGTCATGGTGGTGAGGTCGGTCCACTTCTTCGGGATGATCGGCAAGCCCACCTCGGGCAGCTCGAGCGCCGGACGGCCGAAGAAGCCGTAGCGCTTGAGATAGGCCTGCTGGCCCTCGGCCCCGACCTTGAGCGCCATGCGCGCGGTGCCGATGTTCGAGGAGAAGAGGAACACCTCGGGCACGGTCAGCACCCGGTGCTTGCCGTGGAAGTCGTTGATGGTGAAGCGGCCGACGCGGATCGCGTTGGTGGCGTCGATGCTGTCGCTCATCTTCACGAGGCCGCTGTCGAAAGCCATGGCGAAGGTGAAGCTCTTGAAGATCGAGCCGAGCTCGAACATGCCGGCGCTGACCCGATTGAGGCGGTCGGGCTTCAGCGCATCCACCGGGTTGTTGGGATCGTAGTCCGGCAGCGACGCCATGGCGACGATCTCGCCGGTATGGACGTTGATGATGATGCCGGCGGCGGCGATGGCGCGGTAGCGCTGCATCGCCTGGACCAGCTCGTCGCGCAGGATGTGCTGGACGCTGATGTCGATCGACAGCTTGACCGGATCGAGCGCCTCGCCGCGGGCGAAGCCGGCGGCATGGAGCGCGGAGAGCCACTTGTCGTCGATCGACTTCTCGATGCCGGCGATGCGCTGGTTGTCGACATTGACGGCACCGAGGATGTGCGCCGCCGTCGGCCCGCCGGGATAGAAGCGCCGGTTCTCGGTGAGGAAGCCGATGCCCGGGATGCCGAGCGCGTGGATCTTCTTCTGCTGCTGCGGCGTGATCTCGCGCTTGATCCAGGCGAAGCCGGCATTGCCAGACAGGCGCTTGCGCAGCCAGTCGACGCCGAGCTCGGGAAGCACGGTGGCGAGAGCCTCGGCCGCCTCGTCGGGATCGGCGATGTTGCGCGGCTCGCCATAGACGGAAGCGGTCTTGATGTCGGCGGCGAGCACCTCGCCGTTGCGGTCGACGAGGTCCGGCCGGCCGGTGGCGATCGCCGAGCTGGCGCTGCCGCCGGAGCTGCCGGCAGGCGCATCGGCGAGTCCGAGCATCACCAGCCGGCCGATGATCGCGCCGAAGGCAAGCGTGAAGACCAGCGCCGCCAGCCGGATGCGCACCCGGGAGCGGTCCATGCCGACCTTGCGGCGTGGCCGCGCCTTGATCGCCGCCGGAACCGGAACGTCGGACGAGGGATCGTCGTCGGGATCCCCGCCGTCGGGGGCCAGGTCGTCGAAGCTGATCGCAGTCATGGCGCCCTCCTAGTTCGGGGTTCCGGTGATGATCGGATCGGGTACGCCCGCGACCGCAGCCGTGGCGGCATCGTCCAGCGACTCCTCGTCCGTGACCGGACGGAGCGGAATCTCGTCGAGCGTCGCCACCTGCGAGACCGCGAACGGCTCGAGCTGGAAATAGTCCTCGTAGTGGGTGACCAGCTGCTGCAGCCGGCCGGGCTGGCTGAGCGCGCTCCACTCGGCCTTGAGGAGGGCGATCGACTCGCGCTCCTTGGCGATGGTGCTGTTGAGGCGGGCGACGCGGGTCGCCGCCGCCTCGGTGTCATGCTTGAGATTGTAGGTCACCACCGCCGCGGCGATCATCGCCAGCACCACGAACAGATTGAACATGCGGTAGATCACGACACCCTCCCCAATTCGGACGCGGGAAACTCGGGAACGCCAATTTCATGCGGGTCGAACGGCAGCGGCGGGGCGGATGTCCGCCGTGCCGCGCGGAGCCGCGCCGACCGCGCCCTCGGATTGCTCTCGACCTCGGCCTCGCCGGGCGCGAGCGCGCCGCGGGCGAGCAGCGCGAAGCTCGGCTCGGGCATCGCCGTCTCCGGCAGGTGTCGCGAGCCGCGGGGCCGGGTCTCGGAGCGCTCCGTGAGGAAGCGCTTCCCGATCCGGTCCTCGCGCGAATGGAAGGCGACCACCACCAGGCGCCCGTCCGGCGCGATCCCCCGCT
>JAEVZM010000418.1 GCA_023392225.1 Pseudomonadota bacterium | reverse complement strand
GCGCGGGGCCGTTCGTGCTGCCGCCTTGGTGCGTCTTCATTGCACCCCCCGCAGACCAGCTGCCGATACCGCCTCCTTCACGCCCGGTCCGCATGGTGCGGCTGCTTTTGCAATCAGGGCGGGTTTCGGCTCAAGCGAACACCAACCGGCGGCCGGCGTACCGTCGTCAAGGAGCACCATTTGTCTCTCGCTCAACCGCAGAAAGAAGATTTCGCCGCCCTCCTCGCCGAGTCGTTCGCAACCGACTCGCTGATGGAAGGGACGGTGATCAAGGGCACCGTTGTCGCCATCGAGAAGGATCTGGCGGTCATCGACGTCGGCCTCAAGACCGAAGGCCGCGTGCCCCTCAAGGAATTCACCGGTCCTGGCCGTGATCAGGCGCTCCACGTCGGCGACGAGGTGGAAGTCTATCTCGAGCGCATCGAGAATGCGCTCGGCGAGGCCGTGTTGTCGCGCGAGAAGGCGCGACGCGAGGAGAGCTGGGTCCGTCTCGAGGAGTCCTTCAACAAGGGCGAGAAGGTCACCGGCCAGATCTTCAATCAGGTCAAGGGCGGCTTCACGGTCGACCTCGACGGCGCGGTGGCGTTCCTGCCGCGGAGCCAGGTCGACATCCGTCCGGTGCGCGACGTGACCCCGCTCATGCACACGCCGCAGCCCTTCCAGATCCTCAAGATGGACAAGCGCCGCGGCAACATCGTCGTGTCGCGCCGCACCGTGCTCGAGGAGACCCGGGCCGAGCAGCGGTCCGAGCTCGTCCAGAGCCTCGAGGAAGGCCAGATCATCGAGGGCGTCGTCAAGAACATCACCGATTACGGTGCGTTCGTCGACCTCGGCGGCATCGATGGCCTCCTGCACGTCACCGACATCGCCTGGCGCCGCATCAACCACCCGACCGAGGTGCTGTCGATCGGCCAGACGGTCCGGGTGCAGATCATCCGCGTCAACCACGAGACCCACCGCATCTCCCTCGGCATGAAGCAGCTCGAGGCGGACCCGTGGGAGGGGATCGAGGCCAAGTATCCGGTCGGCGTGAAGTTCAAGGGCCGCGTCACCAACATCACCGACTACGGCGCGTTCGTCGAGCTGGAGCCGGGGATCGAGGGCCTGATCCACGTCTCCGAGATGTCGTGGACCAAGAAGAACGTCCACCCCGGCAAGATCGTCTCCACCTCCCAGGAGGTCGAGGTGATGATCCTCGAGGTCGACCCGGTGAAGCGCCGCATCTCGCTGGGCCTCAAGCAGACCCTCGCCAACCCGTGGGAGTCCTTCGCGGCGACCCATCCGGTCGGCACCGAGGTCGAGGGCGAGGTCAAGAACAAGACCGAGTTCGGCCTGTTCATCGGCCTCGATGGCGACGTCGACGGCATGGTCCACCTCTCCGACCTCGACTGGAACCGTCCGGGCGAGCAGGCGATCGAGGACTACAATCGTGGCGACGTGGTGCGGGCCCAGGTGCTCGACGTCGATGTCGAGAAGGAGCGTATCTCGCTCGGCATCAAGCAGGTCGGCGGTGATCCCTTCGCCACCGCGGCGTCCGGCGACATCCGCAAGGGCGCGGTGGTGACCTGCGAGGTCATCGACGTGAAGGAAGGCGGCATCGACGTCCGGATCGCGGACACCGATCTCACTGCCTTCATCCGCCGCTCCGATCTGTCGCGTGACCGGTCCGAGCAGCGCCCCGAGCGCTTCGCCGCGGGCGAGAAGGTCGATGCGCGGGTCACCGCCTTCGACAAGAAGGCCCACAAGGTCGCCGTGTCGATCAAGGCCCTCGAGATCGCCGAGGAGAAGGAAGCCGTCGCGCAGTACGGCTCGACCGACTCCGGCGCCTCGCTTGGCGACATCCTCGGCGCCGCGCTCCGCGCCCGCCAGGATTCCGGCGAGACCGACGAGAAGGAAGACGAGGAGACCGACGAGTAGTCTCGTCGGTTCTTCCAAACGCCATTCGGGCCCGCGGCGTTCACGTCGCGGGCCCTTTTCATTGAGGCGGGGTGCATCGTGGCCGACCTGTTCGACGACCTGCCGCCAGGCTTCGCTCATCGTCCGCTGTGGCCGGTGGAGCAGCAGCGGCTGGCGGTCGCAGAACTCCGCGCCGTGGTCGCGGCCGCCCCGCTCTACACCCCCGCCATGCCGCGCACCGGCAAGCCGTTCTCGGTGCGGATGACCAATTGCGGGCCGCTCGGCTGGGTGTCGGACCGCGACGGCTACCGCTACCAGCCGACCCATCCCGTGACCGGGCAACCCTGGCCGCCGATCCCGCCGATGCTCCTCGCCGTCTGGCAGGCGGTGTCGGGCTATCCGCACCCGCCCGAGGCCTGTCTGATCAACTACTACGGAGCGGAGGCCAAGCTCGGCCTCCACCAGGATGCAGACGAGGCGGCGACCGACGCGCCGGTGGTGTCGCTGTCGCTTGGCGACGATTGCCGCTTCCGGCTCGGCGGGCTGTCACGCAGCGGTCCGACCCGCGCGCTCCGCCTCGTCTCCGGCGATCTCGTTGTGCTCGGCGGCGCGTCGCGGATGGCGTTCCACGGCGTCGACCGCATCTATGCGGGGACGTCGACGCTGCTCCGCGACTGGTTCCCCGCGGGCGGGCGGATCAACGTCACGCTCCGCCGGGTGACGAGGCCCTAGGCCTCGTCCTGCTCCTCGAAGCAGTTCGCGACGTGGCGGACCTCGACGGTCGCCCAGTCCATCGCCGGGCACTCCGCGGCGATGGCGAGCGCCTCCTCGCGGGTGTCGACGTCGAGGTAGAAGAAGCCGCCGATGATCTCCTTGGTCTCGGCGAAGGGGCCGTCGATCATCGCTGACTTACCGTCGCGCTTGCGCATGCGCACGCCGCCCTGATCGGGCAGGGCGAGGGCCTGCGCTATCTTGAGCTTGCCCTTCGATTCGAGGTCGTCGGCGAAGGCGACCATGGTCCGGTAGCGCTCGCGCCGCTCGTCGACCGGTGGCCGCAGCCGCTCGCCGGGGTCCTCGATGATGAGCAACATGTAGGCCATGGCGGCATCCTCCGGCTGTCGACGCCGCCACTCCTATACGCGCCGGGACCCTCGTGCCAAGGGGTCAGGCAGCGGGTTCGGCGCAGTTGACCATCCAGGGCACGCCGAAGCGGTCGACCAGCATGCCGAAGCTCTTGGCCCAGAACGTCTTTTCGAGCGGCATCGTCACGGTCCCGCCGGCGGCGAGCGCGTTGAACACCCGCTCCGCCTCCGCCTCGTCGGCGGCGTGATAGGAGACCGAGAAGCCGCCGGTCGGCTTCTGGTGCGCCGGCGGCACGTCGGAGGCCATCAGCACCGAGTCGCCGACCTCGAGATAGGCGTGCATGATCTTGTCCTGCCAATCGGCGGGAACGTGCTCGCTGGCCGGCGTGCCCTTGTGCGGCATGAGCTGCAGGCCCCGGCCGCCGAGCGCGGATTCGTAGAAGCGGAAGGCCTCGGCACAGGTGCCGTTGAAGAGGAGATAGGTCGCAAGTTTCATCGTCGCGCTCCGTCATGGTGGCGGGCGGGAACGCCCGCCTCGCCTTCACGACGAATGGCCCGCGGCGGAATCGACCGCCGCGGCCTCCGTTTTCCCGGCGCCTAGCCCCCGAGGTTGAACGCTGCCAGCGCCGCCATGTTGACGATGTCGGAGTCCTTGGCGCCGAGCGAGACGATCTGCACCGGCTTGTCGAGGCCGACCAGGAGCGGGCCGATCACGGTCGAGCCGCCGAGCTCCTGGAGGAGCTTGGTCGAGATCGAGGCCGAGTGCCAGGCCGGCATGACGAGGACGTTGGCCGGGCCGGAGAGGCGGCAGAACGGGTAGGGCGCCATCGCCGCGGTGTTGAGCGCGACGTCGGCCGACATCTCGCCGTCATACTCGAAGTCGACCCGGCGCTCGTCGAGGATGGCGACGGCGTCGCGCACCTTCTGCGAGCGCTCGCCCTCGGGCTGGCCGAAGGTCGAGTAGGCGAGGAAGGCGACGCGCGGGTCGTAGCCCATGCGGCGGGCGACGCCGGCGGTCTCCTCGGCGATGTCGGCCAGCTCCTCGGCGGTCGGCATCTCGTGGATCGCGGTATCGGCGACCAGCACCGTCCGGCCGCGGGCGAGCACGATCGAGACGCCGATCACCCGGTGGCCCGGCTTGGGGTCGATCGCCCGCAGCACGTCCTCGAGCACGGTGCCGTAGTTGCGGGTGACGCCGGTGACCATGGCATCGGCATCGCCGAGCGCGATCATGCAGGCGCCGAAGGCGTTGCGGTCGGTATTGGCGAGACGCTGGCAGTCGCGGAACAGGAAGCCCCTGCGCTGCAGGCGGGCGTAGAGGTAGTCGGCATAGTCGGTGTTGCGATGCGACAGCCGGGCATTGTGGATCTCGATGCCCTCGCGGATGTCGATGCCGGCCCGCTCGGCGGCGGCCCGTACCGTCTCCTCGCGGCCGATCAGGATCGCGGTGCCGAGCTTGTTGTGGACGAAGCTCGCCGCGGCGCGGATCGCCTGCTCCTCCTCGCCCTCGGCGAAGACGACGCGCTTGGGCGCCCGGCGGACGCGCTGGAAGATGCGCTGCAGCGTGCCGACGATCGGGTCGCGGCGGGCCGAGAGCTGCATCTTGTAGGCCGGCATGTCGAGGATCGGCTTCCGCGCCACCCCCGATTCCATCGCCGCCTTGGCGACGGCGGCCGGGATCTCGCTGATGAGGCGCGGGTCGAAGGGCACCGGGATGATGTAGCCCGGCCCGAAGCGCGGGCGCATGCCCTGATAGGCCGCGGCGACCTCGTCCGGCACGTCCTCGCGGGCGAGCTCGGCGAGCGCCTGCGCGGCGGCGACCTTCATCTGGTCGTTGATGGTGGTCGCCCGCACGTCGAGCGCGCCGCGGAAGATGTAGGGGAAGCCGAGGACGTTGTTGACCTGGTTGGGATAGTCCGAGCGGCCGGTGGCGACGATGGCGTCGTCGCGGATCTCGGCGACTTCCTCGGGGGTCACCTCGGGGTCCGGGTTCGCCATGGCGAAGATGATCGGGTTGGGCGCCATCGAGGCGATCATCTCGGCGGTCAGCGCGCCCTTGGCCGAGAGGCCGTAGACCACGTCGGCGCCCGCCATCGCCTCGGCGAGGGTGCGCAGCGGGGTCTCGACGGCATGGGCCGACTTCCACTGGTTCATGCCCTCGGTGCGGCCCTTGTAGATCACGCCCTTGGTGTCGCAGAGGATGACGTTCTCGTTCGGCATGCCGAGCGCCTTGACCAGCTCGACGCAGGCGATGCCGGCCGAGCCGGCGCCGTTGCAGACCAGCTTGGTGGTCTTGATGTCGCGGCCGGTGAGATGGAGCGCGTTGATCAGGCCGGCGGTGGCGATGATCGCCGTGCCGTGCTGGTCGTCATGAAACACCGGGATGTCCATCAGCTCGCGGAGCCGGGACTCGATGATGAAGCAGTCCGGCGCCTTGATGTCCTCGAGGTTGATGCCGCCGAAGGAGGGGCCGAGGTAGCGCACGGCGTTGATGAACTCGTCGACGTTCTCGGTGTCGACCTCGAGGTCGATGGAATCGACGTCGGCGAAGCGCTTGAACAGCACCGCCTTGCCTTCCATCACGGGCTTGGAGGCGAGCGCGCCGAGATTGCCGAGGCCGAGGATTGCGGTGCCGTTGGAGATGACGGCGACGAGGTTGCCGCGGCTGGTGTAGTCGAAGGCGAGCGCCGGGTCCTCGGCGATGGCCCGGACCGGCACGGCGACGCCGGGCGAATAGGCCAGCGACAGGTCGCGCTGCGTCGCCATCGGCTTGGTGGGAACGATCTCGAGCTTGCCCGGCCGTCCGTTGGAATGGAAGGCCAGCGCTTCCTGGTCGGTGAAGGACGGACCGGCCTTGCCAGGTTTCGGCGGTTTCGACGGGGCGTTCATCGGGGCGTTTCCTCGTGCCGACGGGGCGGCTTGCTTGCTTGAACGGGAGGGAATTGCGCGGACGATAGCACCGCGCCGACAGGGGGGAAACCGCCGAGGCCGCGGCTGGCAAGGTAAAATCGGTTCCAACGATCCACGCCTCCGGCCATGCGCTCTCCGTCCCGCGCCGCGTGGCGGCCGGGGTGTGGGTGGTTTGGTCCCTCGCCGCGACGAGGGGGTGGCGGGTGCCGCAGCGGCACCGCGTCAATGTTTGTTTCAGGCACCACTCCGGCACCCGCCGCGGCGATTTCTGGGCCTCGATCTCCCGCGCTCCGGACCGGGAGGAAGACGGGAGCGGTGATCACCGCCCTTGCCGTCATGACCATCCCACCCCGCTTTCGCGGTTCGGGGACTGCCCTCCCGCCCCTTAAGGCCAGCGACCCTGGCAGCCGGTCGTAATGCCGGCGGACGGACTTGCCGAGGCCTCCCGGGG
>JAEVZM010000412.1 GCA_023392225.1 Pseudomonadota bacterium | reverse complement strand
ATCCTGATCAATGCCTCGCGCGGCGGCCTCGTCGACGAAGTCGCGCTCGGCGAGGCGCTGCGCGGCGGCCAGATCGCCGGAGCCGGATTCGACGTGGCGACGGCGGAGCCGCCGGCCGCCGACCATCCGCTGATGGCGCTGCTCGAGCTGCCGAACTTCATCCTCACCCCGCATGTCGCCTGGGCGAGCCGGGATGGGCAGCAGGCGCTTGCCGACCAGCTCATCGACAATATCGACGCCTTCTGGCGCGGGACGCCACAGAACGTCGTGGGCTAGGCAGACGGCGGCATCCCCTCCCCGCCTACGATTTCCTATCCGCGAGTGGCGGGCTCCCGATCGAGCTCGAGCCGCGCGATGCGCACCCCCGGATCGTCGGGATCCTCCTTCACCTGGAAGCCGAGCTCCTCGCACATCTGCAGCATGGCAGTGTTCTCGCGCAGCACCTGGCCCTCGACGACGTGGATGCCCTCGCTCCGGGCATATTCGAGCACCATCGACATCAGCACCCAGCCGAGCCCCCGACCCTTGAGATCGGAGCGGACCAGGACGGCGTATTCGGCCGTCTCGAGATTGGCGTCGGCATGCACCCGGACGCCGCCGATCATGTCGCCGCTCGCCTCGTCGATGGCGATGAAGGCCATTGCCCGGGCATAGTCGAGCTGGGTCAGCCGCGCGATGAAGACGTGACTCATCTCCTTGAGCGGCGCGAAGAAGCGGAGGCGGAGATCCTCCGGCGTCACCCGCGAGAAGAACGCGACGAACA
Organism: Pseudomonadota bacterium; assembly: GCA_023392225.1. GTDB lineage: Bacteria > Pseudomonadota > Alphaproteobacteria > Rhizobiales > Kaistiaceae > Bauldia. Next base: position 1,904 of record JAEVZM010000412.1, on the reverse strand, counting down.
GCGGCTCGTCCTCCGGCCGCACCGGACGCAGGAACACCGCCCGGCCGTCGGGCAGCGTGACGTGCCGCTCCCACTCGTTGGGATAGGGGCGGACGGCGAAGCGGGGATGGCCGCGGCCGCGGACCTTGCCGGTATCGGCGGCGACCGCGATCCGCATGTCGAGGGCCAGCACGCCGGTCTCGTCGGCGAGCAGCGGGTTGATGTCGAGCTCGCGGAGCTCCGGAATGTCGGCCGCGAGCTGCGCCAGCCGCACCAGCACCAGGGCGACGTCGTCGATCTTCGCCGCCGGCACGTTCCGATAGGCGCCGAGCAGGCGCGCGATCCGGGTCCGCGAGATCAGGTCGCGGGCGAGCATCATGTCGAGCGGCGGCAGCGCGATCGCCTTGTCGTCGATGACCTCGACCCCGACGCCGCCATGGCCGAAGACGATGACCGGCCCGAAGGTGTGGTCGTCGGCGATGCCGGCGAGCAGCTCGCGGGACTTGGGCTTGACGATCATCGGCTGGACGATGACGCCGGAGATGTCGGCCTCGGGCCGCGCAGCGCGGGCGCTGGCGATGACCCGGGCGGCGCCGTCGCGCACCGCCTCGGCATCGATCAGCCCAAGCCGGACGCCGCCCACATCCGACTTGTGGACGATGTCGCGGGAGAGGATCTTGACGGCGATGGCGTGGCCTTCGGCGAGCCAGGGCGCCGCCTTCTCGGCCGCCGCCTCCGGGGTCGCCGCGAAGGCGACCGGCACCGAGGGGAGGCCGTAGGCAGCGGCGACCGCGGCGACCTCGATCGGATCGAGCCAGGTCCGCCCGTCGGCGAGCACCTCTGCCACGATCTTCTTTGCCGCCCCGGTATCGGGCGCGAAATCGGCGGGCAGCGACGGCGGTGTCTCCATCAGCGCGTCGATCGCCTCGCGATAGTGGACGAGGTGCATGAAGCCGCGCACCGCCTCGGTCTCGGTGTCGTAGTGCGGTACGCCGGCACCGTTGAAGATCGCGGCGACGCGCTCGCCGGTGCCGACCCAGTTGGCAAGCACCGGCTTCGGCTCCTTGTCGCGGCCATGGGTGGAGGCGACGAGGTCGGCGATGGTCCGTGCCGAGTCGGTCGCCGAGGCGAGCGCCGTCTCGGTGTTCATCACCAGGACGGCATCGTTGTCGGGATCGGCGAGCAGCGCCTCGAGCGCGGCACCGTAGCGGGCCGGATCGGCATCGCCGATGATGTCGACCGGGTTGGAGCGCGACCAGGTCGGCGGCAGCACGGCGTCGAGCCGTGCCATCGTTTCCGGCGAGACGGCGGCGGGCGTGCCGCCGAAGTCGATCAGACGGTCGATCGCCAGCACCCCGACGCCACCGCCATTGGTGAGGATCGCCAGCCGCTTGCCGCGCACCGTCCGGATCCGGCCGAGCGTCTCGGCCGCCTCGAACAGCTCGCCGAGGTCGAGCACGCGGAGGAGGCCGGCACGCCGGAAGGCGGCATCGTAGACCTCGTCGGATCCGGCCAGCGCCCCGGTATGGGTGGCCGCCGCCTTGGCGGCCTGGGCATGGCGTCCCGCCTTGATCACCACCACCGGCTTGGTGCGCGCCGCGGAGCGCGCCGCCGACATGAACTTACGCGCGTCCTTGATCGATTCGACGTAGAGCAGGATGGCGCGGGTCCCGGCGTCGAGCGCGAGGAAGTCGAGAAGATCGCCGAAATCGACGTCGAGCTGGTCGCCGATCGAGGCGATCGCCGAGAAGCCGATCGCCCGCTCCGCCGCCCATTCGATCATGCCGGCGGCGATGGCGCCGGACTGCGACACCAGCGCCAGGTCGCCGGGCGGCGGCAGCCGGGCGGCAAAGGTCGCGTTCATGCGGGCGCGCGGGACCATCACGCCAAGGCAGTTCGGCCCGACGATACGGAGGCCTCGGGGC
>JAEVZM010000350.1 GCA_023392225.1 Pseudomonadota bacterium | reverse complement strand
TGGGCGGGGGGGCGGCCGAGACCGGTGAACTCGAGCACCTGGGTCACCCACTCGTCGCACTCGCTCTCCTCGAGCTGGCCGGCGAACAGCGCCGCGACCCGCAGGTTGTCGCCGACCGTCATGTGCGTGAACGGGCGCGGCACCTGATAGGTGCGCGCGATGCCGAGCCGGGCGCGGTCGTGGGTGGGCAGGTCGGTCACGTCACGGCCGGCGAAGAGGATCTTTCCCGAGTCGATGGCGACCGAGCCCGACAGCATGCCGAAGAGGGTGGTCTTGCCGGCACCGTTCGGGCCGATGATGCCGACGACCTCGCCCTCGGGGATGACGAAGCTGATGTCGTCGGCGATCCGCACCAGGCCGAAGGCCTTGTTGAGATTGGCGACCCGCATCAGATCGGCCATGGCTGCCCCCTCCCCGCCTGAAGCCGGCGGTCGACATAGGAGGCGCTCGGCGTGCGCGGCGTGCAGCCCATCAGGTCGTAGATCGCCGCCGAGAGCGCCGTCCGGGGCGCCATCAGGTCGGTGATGGCCGTGAAGTGGTTGCGGCCGTCCTGGAGGTAGAAGTCCGCCCGGTTGCCGGCGGCGCGCCAGCCGGCGAGGAACTCGCTGTTGTGTCGGGCGAACTCGGCCGGCTCCTCGGAGCCGAGCGTCACCAGCATCCGTGCAGCCGCCGGGCGGAGCAGGCGCTGCGGGCTCGCCTCGGCGATGTCGCGCGGCGTGATGCGGAGATCGGGCTGGAGATAGGTGAGCGCGATCGGCTCGAGGTCGAACAGGCCGCTGATCGGGATCGCGTAGCGCACGGTGTCCCGCGGCAGGCCGTAGGCGGCCCAGTCGGTGAGCGCGCACATCGCGGTGAGATGGCCGCCGGCCGAATGGCCGCAGACGGCGATCTCGCCGGGGTCGCCGTTGTAGTCGGCGATGTTGCGCGCCGTCCAGGCGACGAGGCTGCGCATCTGCCGCGTGATCTCGGGGATGGTGACGGTCGGAGAGAGCTCGTAATTGGCCACCACCACGGTCACCCCGTAAGGGGCGAACCCCTTGGCGACGAAGGCGAACTCCTTGGCGGTCAGCATCCGCCAGTAGCCGCCGTGAATGAAGATCAGCACCGGCGCATGCGGCTGAGCAGCCGGGAAGATGTCGGCATACTCGTCGAGCGTCGGGCCGTACTGGACGTTGGCGTGGTGACGGAGCCGTCGCCGCGCGTCCTCGCTCTCCTCGGTATAGAGCCGCGCGTAGACCGAGAAGTCGGGCACCGACGCCTCGACGTCGTAGGCGGCGTCGAGGTCGCGCTGCGTGGCGTAGTTTCGGAAGATCATGGCGGCGCGGCCCCGATGGCGGGACCGGCCACATGGCCGGCCCCGGCATCATCCCGGTTCGACTACTGCTGCTGATAGAGCCGCATCGGCGCGGTGATCTTCACGTCCGGATAGACCTCGTTGAAGACGTTCTCCTTGACGAGGTCGCCGGTCGCTTCGTCGCGGCGCCACTGCGCCCCGCCGAGCGGCGACACGCCGTAGTTCTGGTCGTTGAACTTGACCACGCCGACCACGGTGTCGAGGTCCGTCTCGTGGATCGCCTTGAGGAGTGCGTCCTTGTCCGTGGTGCCGGCACGCTGCAGCGCATCGAACAGCACGTCCCAGCTGGCGTCGCTCCAGGCGAGCGGCGGCGAATAGAGCTTGCCCGGGTTCTGCTCCTGGTAGCGATCGACCAGCTCCTGGCCGTCATAGTCGCCGTACTTCGACTTGCCGGGGAACGCCGGCGACCAGAAGTTGACGCTGAGGATGTCGATGCCGAAATCGCCCAGCGCCCGCATCGGCTCCGGATATCCGGTGCCCTTGTCGATGATGTACATCTTCGGCTTGAAGCCAAGCTGCGCGGCCTGCTGGAGATAGGCCTGGAGGTCCGGCGGCGCGAGAACGCCGGTCACCACCTCAACCTTGTTGCGCTTGAACTGGTTGATGATCGCCGAGAAGTCGGGCAGCCCCTGCTCGAAGCGGCCCGGATCGGTCGGCGTCCAGCCCTCGCCCTTGAACGTGGGGTCGAACAGCGAGGCGAAGACAACGCCGTCGGGATCGTTCGGGTAGAGGTAGCCGATATTGCCGTTGAAGCCGCCGGGCAGCGCCTTGATCATGCCGACGTGGTTCTTCACGAGGTCCGGCACCGAGAAGAAGAAGTGGTGCGTGTACTTGTAGGTCTTGGGCTTGCCGTCCGGACCGTAGAGCCACGCCTCGATCGGCGTGTCGGAGGTGATGCACGGCACCTCGTAGCGCTCGCAGAGGTCGGACGGCGCATTGGTGGTGTCGGGCGTGCCCTGGGCCATCAGGACGTCGACCTTGTCGTTGAGGATCGCGGCCTGGGCGGCTTCGGCCGAGCCGGCCGCCGTGCCCTTGGAATCGTAGATCGTGTACTCGATCTTGCACATCTGGTCGCCGACCTTGAGGCCGCCGGCGGCGTTGATCGGATCGACCTTGTTCTCATCGAGCCACGGGGTCTCCCGCCCCATGTCGAGGAGCGGCCCGGTCAGCGGGACGACCCGTCCCACCTTGATGACGCATTCATCCGCGGCGAGCGCGGCACCGCCGCTCACCGGGAGCAGCGCCAGAACTCCAAGCAGTAGCGCATGTCTCATCACGTTCTCCCCTCGGTTCATTCGCATCACACCCTGAACTCGATCACCGCGGCGCCCGACCCGTAGGTGGCGCCATAGGCGAGGACCTTCGCGCCCATGACGCGGCCCCCGAGCCCGCCGAGCACCCAGCCGAAATGCTTGAAGCCCATGTCGGCCTTGGCTTCCTTGGCGTATTCCTGCGCAAAGGCGCCGAGCTCGGCGGCACTGCCGCCGGCTTCGATCCGCGCCAGCATCTTACGGTTCCACTCGTCGTCGGCCGCCGTGGCGATGCCATCGGTGGTGATGTCGATCTCGTGCCGGAAGATGGAGCCCGACAGGCCGCCGACGCCGATCACCGCGACGCGGCGGTTGAGGCGGCGCGCCTTCTCGACCGCCATCTCGGCGAGCCGCACGGTGTCGTCGAACGAGTGGTAGAGGTTGTTGGCGCCGATCGTCAGCGGGATGCGGTTGCCGGGATTGAGGAAGCCGTTGGCGACGATGGTGCCGGTGTCGATCGGGAACTTGTCGTAGTCGACACCCTTCGACGAGATGCCGATCTCCTTCGAGCCCTCGATGCAGGCCGCGGCCAGCTCGGTGTCGCAGGTGATGTCGTATTCCAGGTCGCCATATTCGTACCAGTTGTGGTCGACATGGACGTCATGGGACGAGCGGCGCATCTGCCAGAGCTCGTCGAGCACCGCCATCCACTGCGTGGAATAGACGAGCAGCGTGTCGGGACGCGCCGTCGACAGCGACCGGCCCGCCGCGCGGCAGGCGCTGGCGATCGCGGTCCACGGCGGATTCTCGGGCCGCAGATAGGGAAGCGGACTGCCCGGGACGATATAGGCGGCGACGACCGACATGAACCCGCCCTGCCCCTAGGACCGCACCGGCCGGGCGCCGATCGCCGGACCGGCTCCGGAATAAAGCGAGCCCCCCGGAGAGGATCCCGCCATCGCCGGGACGAAGGCCGGCGGCGGCATGGCCCCGGCGCTCCGCCCCCCGGACCAGCGGCTCGCCGGGGTGGCGAGGCCGTGCTTGACGAGATCCCACTTGAACACCGCGTTACCGGTGCCGATCACGTTGCCGAAGCCGAGCAACTCGCCGGGCAGCTCGGGATAGTCCATCGCCGCGAACATCCAGGTGAACGAGCCGGCCTTGAACTCGGCGAAGGCGATGTCGACGAACTCGGGCAGGAGCTTGTGGACCTCGCTCATCCTGCCGGCGCGCATCATCTCGATGAGGCGCATGTCCCACTTGTACATCTCCATCGAGTAGGGATGCTCGCGGGCCATGTCCTCGGGCAGCGCCGGCTCCTCCTGGAAGTGGCGGTGGCTCATGGTCGCCGAGCACAGCAGCACCGCCCGCCGGCCGCTCTCGATGATCGCCCGCCGAGTCGCCTTGCCGAGGAGGTCCATCTCGGCGAAGCCCTCCTCGGTGGTGAGGTAGTAGGGCGAGTTGTTGGCCGACAGCCCGACCACGGGAATGTCCCACTGCGGGCGCGCCAGATGCAGCGAGGTGATGGTGCCGTAGTCGACGCGGAAGCGCGGGTTGCGCATCATCTTGCTGACGATGCCGAGCTCGTTGGCATGCTTGCAGGCGAGCTCGGCAAGCTCGACGTCGACGGTGAGGTCGTACTTGTAGCGGAACAGGTTCGGGAAGATCGGGTCGACCGACTTGCCGCTGAGATGCGGCACGCCGAGGAAGTGGTGGCCGAGCTGGGTGTTCCAGTGCGGGGAATGGACGAGCAGGACGTCCGGCTTGAGCTCCTCGATGCTCTCGCGGACCTTCTCATAGGCCCAGCGGAGCTGCTCCCACCCGCCCTGCGAGCGCGGCTCGTTCTGCGGGGGATTCTCGCCATAGACCAGGTGCGGCGGATGCGGAGCTATGAAGCCGGCTACGATCTCACCCTTGCTCATCTCTGATGATCCTCCGTTGTTGCCTTGGCCGCGACGCCGACGCTCTCGATGATGTAGGCCGTGCCCCGGATCTCGATCAGCGAGTCCGGATGGGACAGCTGGTGGACGGCGATCGTGGTGCGCGCCGGACCGTCGGGCGAGAAGTACTTGCTGTAGATGTCGTTGTAGCCGCCGAAGTCGTTCATGGTGACGAGGTAGCTGGTGACGTCGACGAGGTTCTCGAGCCCGCCGCCGGCCTGCTCGAGGATGTGGCGGAGCCGCTCGATGCAGGTCGCGTTCTGCGCGCGGAGGCCCGGGGCGGCGCCGCGCGCGCGCGGCGCACCGGCATCGATCCCGGCGGCCGAGACGAAGACCAGCGGACCGGCCCGGCGGAAGCGCGGGAACACCGTCGGCGCCTCGTCGCGGGCGACCAGCACGTCCCCATCCGCGGGCCTCGCGCGGGTCATGCGGATGCCCTCGCCATCGCTTCGCCCGTGCTCACGTAGAACAGGAAGTCGGCCTCGACCTGCGCGCCGAGCGGCAGCTGCGAGACGCCGACCGCGGTCCGCGCCGGCATCGGGTTGCCGTCGCCGAAATAGCTGTTCCAGGCCTGGTTGATCTCGGGAAAGCGGTGGAAGGCGGTGGTGTAGAGCGTCACCGACATCAGCTCCGACCAGGCGAGGCAGTTGTCGGCGATGAGACCGTCGAGATTGCTGAGGATCTGGCGGAACTCCGCCGCCGCGCCACCGGACACGAGCCGCCCCGTCTTCGGGTCGAGACCCACCATGCCGGCCGTCTTGATGAACGGCCCCATTCGAACCGCTGGGCTGTAGCGGAACTGCGGCGTTGGCAGGCTGTCGAAGCGCAAGGTCACTGGCGGCCCCTTCCCGTCCTCCACAGCGTAACTCAATTATTGAGACTGTAAACCACTATTTGAGAAATGCGATTAGCGTGTCACACTGTTCGCGGATCAGTCCGACGCGGACGGGGGCGTTCGCGAGCTCGAAGTCAGGGACGGAGGCGCTGGGATGGGTACGTTTTCAGCTTTGATCGTGGCGATCATCGCGATCGTGATCGTGATCGTGATCGCGTGGGTCCTGTTCTGGTGGCTCTACCAGCGCGCCACCAAGGAGGTCGCGTTCGTCCGCACCGGCATGGGCGGCCAGAAGGTCGTCCAGAACGGCGGCGCCTTCGTCATCCCCGTCCTCCACGACGTGATCCACGTCGCCATGGGCACCAACAGGATCGAGATCAGCCGGGCCGACGGTAAGTCGATCATCACCCGCGACCGGCTGCGCGTCGACGTGACCGCCGAGTTCTACATCCGGGTCGGCGGCAACCGCGACGCGATCGCCCTCGCCGCCCAGTCGCTGGGCGCCAAGACGTCACGGCCCGAATCGATGCGGGACCTGCTCGAGGGCCGGTTCGTCGACGCGCTCCGCTCGGTCGCGGCCGAAATGACGATGGAGGAGCTGCACGTCCACCGCGGCGACTACATCCAACGCGTCAAGGAGCTGGTGCGCCCCGAGATCCAGCAGACCGGCCTCGAGCTCGAGAGCGCCTCCCTCACCTCGCTCGACCAGACCAACCGCGACTACTTCAACCCCAACAACGCCTTCGACGCCGAAGGTCTCACCCGCCTGACCGCCGACATCGAGGAGCGGCGCCTCAAGCGCAACGCCATCGAGCAGGACAGCGAGATCTCGATCCAGCGCAAGCGCCTCGAGACCGAGACCCGGCGCCTCGAGCTGGTCCGCGAGGAGGAATATGCCCGCCTCAGCCAGCAGCAGGAGGTCGCGATCCGCCGGGCCGAGCAGGCGGCGCTGATCTCGGCCCAGGAGGCTGCCAAGCGGCGCGAGGCGGAAGAGGCCCGCGTCAGCGCCGAGCTCGCGGTGAACCTCGCCAACGTCAAGGCCGAGGAGACCCGCGAGATCGAGCGGCTCAACGCCCAGAAGGAAATCCAGCGCCGTACCCAGCAGACCCGACAGGAGTCCGAGATCGCGCTGATCGAGACCGAGCTCGCCCTCGAGCTCCGGCGGATCGAGCGCCAGAAGCAGGTGGCCCTCGAGGAAGCGACCACCGCCGCCGAGACCCGCCGCATCGAGGCCGAGAAGACCCGCGAGGCCGAGGAGGCGCGGATCGCCGCGGATCGCGAGATCCAGCTCGCCCGCACCGCCTCGAGCGAGGCGACGAGCCTCCGCGAGATGGCGCTCCGCTCGGTGATCGACGCCGAGGAGCAGAAGCTCCGCCGCATGGTCGAGGAGACCCGGCAGGAGACCGACAAGGAGATCCGGCTCGGCCGCATCGAGCGCGAGAAGGTGATCGCGCTGCGCAATGCCGAGCAGGCGGCCGAGATCGCGATCGGCGAATCGGAGCGGAAAAAGGCGGCGGACGAGATCGTCATCCGGACCCGGAGCGAGATCGAGCGGCTGCAGGTCGACGCCGACAAGGACATCGAGGCGGCGCGCATCCGGGCCGACGAGGCGGTCGAGCTGGCCAAGGCGGCGAAGAAGGAAGCCGTCTCGGCCGCCAATATCGACACCTCGCTCAAGATCGACATGCGGACCATCGAGCAGCAGCAGAAGCTCACCGAGGAGGAGCACCGCCGCGACATCGCCGTGGCCGAGAGCGCCAAGAAGCAGATCGCTGCGCTGACCGACGTCGAGGCCGCCCGCGTCGCCCTGGTCAGGGCCGAGTCGGAGCTGGCCCTGATCCGCGAGCAGGAGCGCGAGGAGCGCGAGAAGGTGATCGCGCTGATCAAGGCGCGGACCGACGCCGAACGCGAGACCGTCGCCATGCTGGTGCGAGCCGAGGCGAGGTTCCGCGAGGCGCAGGACATCGCCCAGGCCAATGCGATCGAGACCAAGTCGAAGGCCGAGCGGCTGACGGCGCTGGCGCAGGCCGAAGCCGTCGCCGAGAAGGCGCGCCTCGAGGCCGAGGAGATGCGTCACAGCACCGAGGCGGAAGCGGTGCGGGCCATGACCGACGCCGAGAACACCATGTCGGAGGAGCTGATGGCGCTGAAGCTCCGCCTGTCGGTCATCGACCATCTCAAGGACATCATCCGCGAGAGCGCCAAGCCGATGGAGAAGATCAACGACATCCGCATCCTCCAGGTCGACGGCGTCCTCGGCCAGCCCCGCGCGTCCGGTGCGGGCGGCAATGGCGCCGCGGGCGGCGGCCATCCGGGGGGCGGCTCGGGCACCCTCCCCGACCAACTGGTCGACAGCGCGCTGCGCTACCGCACCCAGGCGCCGGTGGTCGATTCGCTCCTCAAGGAGCTCGGCCTCTCGGGCTCGGACAGCCGCTCCTTGTCGAGCTATCTCGGCAGCCAGCTCGGCCAGGGCGGCGAGGGCAGCGCGCCGAAGCCCTCCGACGCGGACTGAGCGGGTCGACGTGCAGCCTCCAGCCTGATCAGCCCCCGGCCCCGCCATGGCGACGCCCAAGAACAACTCGGTCCTCAAGGCCTTCGAGATCCTGCGCCTGCTGGCGCGGGAGTCGCGGCCGCTCAGCGTCCAGCAGATCGCCCAGCAGACCGGCGCCACCACCTCCACCACCCACCGCTTCCTGCTCACCCTCGAGGAAGTCGGCGCGGTGGCCCGGCGGTCGGGCAACCTCTATCACCTCGGCATGCTGATCTCGGAGCTCGGCCAGAGCGCCCGCGGCGAGCAGATCCTGACCGAGACCGCCAAGAAGCACATCGATGCGCTGGCCGAGGCGCTCGGCGAGACCGTCACACTGTCGCTGTTCAGCAAGGGCGGCCCGCAGAAGGTCGCCTGGCACGAGCCGACGCGGCTTCTCGTCTATCGCGAGCGGAGCGACTTCGGCGCCTCGTTCCACAACTCCTCGATCGGCAAGCTCTACCTGTCCTCGCTGCCGCCGACCGAATGCGAGGAGTGGCTCTCGACCTTCAAGTTCGTGCCGCTGGCGCCTGCGTCGGTTCGCAATGTCGAGGCGCTCCGCGCCCAGATCCGCGAAATCCGCGCCAGCGGCGTCGCCTATAGCCGCGAGGAGACCGAGGCCGGCGTCGGCGAGCTGAGCCTGCCGATCGTCACCAGTGGCGGCGAGACGCTCGGCGCGGTGACGGTAAGCGCCCCGCTCGCCCGCCTCGAGCAGGCCTCGGTGGACCGCGTGGTCGCGGCCATGCGCCAGGCCATCCAGGCGATCGTCCGCCGCACCTTCGTCAATTCCTACACGCTTCCCGGCAAGGCGCGCCCCCGCGGCAGCTTCCCGCACGTCAAGCGGGTCGAGGACCTGGTGTTCGTCTCCGGCACCAGCTCGCGCCGGCCCGACGACACCTTCGCCGGCGTCACCATCTTCCCCGATGGCAGTATTTTCCACGACGTCTTCGCCCAGACCCGGGAGTCGATGCTGAACATCGCCGACATCCTCGGCTCGCTGTCGCTGACCCCGGCCGACATCGTCAGCCTCGAAGCCTTCCTCATCAACATGGACGAGGACGGGCTGTTCCGGCGGGCGCTCTCCCAGGCCTTCGACGGCAAGCTGCCGGTCGTCACCGTCACCGCCGCCAAGGCCCTCCCCCACCCCCACCAGGCGGTGATGGTCAAGGCCGTCGCCAGCTACCGCGCCTGAGCGCGCCAAACAGGAACCAGGATCATGCTCACCCCCGAACAGCGCGAGACGGTCGTCGCCTCGCTTCTCAAGTCGCATCAGACCAAGGTCCAGGGGGAGCGGCCCTCGGCCATGTTCCCGGAGATCGAGATCGAGGACAGCTACGCGATCTCGTCCATGGTCGCCGAGCGGCGAGTGAAGGCCGGTGCGCGGATCATCGGCCACAAGATCGGCCTCACCTCGAAGGCGATGCAGGCGTCCTCGAAGATCGACGAGCCGGACTATGGCTACATCTTCGACGACCTTCTGATCCAGAACGGGGCCAAGGTCCGGTTCGAGGACTATTGCGTGCCGCGGGTCGAGCCCGAGCTCACCTTCGTCCTCAAGGCGCCGCTCAAGGGTCCCGGCGTCGGGCTGGTCGACGTGCTGCGCGCCACCGAGTACGTCGTGCCCTCGATCGAGATCATCGACGCGCGCGTCACCGAGCCGCGGCGCATCTTCGACACCGTGGCCGACAATGGCGCTGCCGCCGGCCTGATCCTCGGCGGCCGGCCGGTGCGCCCCGACGAGGTCGACCTCCGCTGGGTCGGCGCGGTGTTCCATCGCAACGCCGACATCGAGGAGACGGGCCTCGCCGCCGGCGTGCTCGGCCATCCGGCCATGGCCATCGCCTGGCTCGCCAACAAGCTCGCCCCGTTCGGCACGGTGCTCGAGCCCGGCCACATGATGCTGTCGGGCTCGTTCACCCGCCCCGTCTGGGCCGCCAAGGGCGACACGCTCCATGCCGATTTCGGCCCGCTCGGCTCGGTCTCGGTGCAGTTCACATGATCACGCCGCCGGTCAACGCGTTCAAGGCGCGGCTCAAGGCGGGCGAGGTCCAGCTCGGCCTGTGGATGTCGATCCCGAGCCCGGTCACCGCCGAGGCGCTGTCGCTGGTCGGATTCGACTGGCTGATGTTCGACAGCGAGCATGCCGCGGTGGACATCGCGGCGATGCAGCCGCTGTTCCAGGCGGCGGCCGCCGGCCGCAGCGCCATCGTCGCCCGCCCGGCCTGGAACGACACGGTGCTGATCAAGCGGATGCTCGACATCGGGGCGCAGACGCTGCTGATCCCCTTCGTGCAGAATGCGGAGGAAGCAGCCCGCGCGGTTGCCGCCTGCCGCTATCCGCCCAAAGGCATTCGCGGCATCACCACCGGGAGCCGCGCCGCGCGTTACGGCCGCGTCAAAAACTACCTCGCAACGGCGGATCAGGAG
>JAEVZM010000300.1 GCA_023392225.1 Pseudomonadota bacterium | reverse complement strand
CCACCTGGCTGCTCGCCGAGGGCCATGCGGTCACCGTGTTCGAGCGCGATCCCGACGCGCGCCCGGCCTCGACCGGCAATGCCGGGCTGATCGCGCTTGCCGAGGTCTCGCCGCTCGCCCGGCCCGGCATCATCACCAAGGCGCCGCGCTGGCTGCTCGACCCGCTCGGTCCGCTCGCCGTGCGCTTCCGCGACCTGCCAGCGCTGACCCCCTGGCTCGCCCGCTTCATCGCCTCGGCCCGGCCGGAGCGGGTCGAGGCTGCGGCCGCGGCGCTCGCCTGGCTGATGTCGAGCGCGCTCGCCGACCACCAGGAGCTGGCGCGGCGGGGGGGCCTTTCCGGCCACATGCGCAAGACCGGCGCGCTCTACGTCACCGGCTCGGAGGCGGGCTATCGCGCGGCCAAGCCCGAGTGGGACGAGCGCACCGAGCACGGCGTCCCCGTCGCCGAGCTTTCGGCCAACCAGGCGCGGAAGCTGGTGCCGGCGCTGACGGGCCCGTTCTTCAAGGCCTTCCACGCGCCGGAATCGTGGACCGTGACCAGCCCCCTCGCCATCCTCGAGGCGCTCCGGCGCTGGCTCGCCGCCTCCGACGCCTTCATCAAGCAGAAGGTGATCGCGCTGCAGCCCGACGAGCGCGAGGTCGCGGTGCTGACCGAGGAGGGCGGCGACCTGCCGTTCGACCGGGTGGTGGTGGCGAGCGGCGTCTGGTCGCGCGACCTCGTCCGCGGCCTCGGCCTCAAGGTCAGCCTCGAGACCGAGCGGGGCTACAACACCACCTATCCGTCGAGCCCGATCGAGCTGCCGATGCCGGTGTTCTTCTCCGACCACGGCTTCATCGCCTCGCCGCTGGCCGTCGGCCTCCGGGTCGGCGGCGCGGTGGAGATGGCGTCGCCCGACGCGCCGCCCAACTATGCCCGCGCCAGGGCGATGCGGACCGTGATGCGCCGCTACGTGCCGGATCTGCCGGAGGAGGGCGGGGTCGAATGGATGGGCTGCCGGCCCTCGACGCCGGACTCGCTGCCGGTGATCGGCCAGGACCCGCGCGACCCGCGTATCGTCTTCGCCTTCGGCCACGGTCATCTCGGCCTGACGCTGTCGGCGGCCACCGCCCGCCATGTCGCGTCACTGATCGCCGGCCGCCCGGACCCGGGGCTCGCGCCGTTCGGCATCGAGCGCTTCCAGTAGCGAGCGCCGGAGGATAGGGTCGCGGCCATGCGCAAGACGTTCTTCTGCATCGACGCCCATACCTGCGGCAACCCGGTCCGGGTGGTGGCGGGTGGCGGCCCGCCGCTCGACGGCGCCACGATGAGCGAGAAGCGCCAGGACTTCATGGCGCGCTACGACTGGATCCGTACCGGCCTCATGTTCGAGCCGCGCGGCCATGACGTCATGTCCGGCACCATCCTCTACGAGCCGATGCGGGAGGACACCGACTGCGCGCTCCTCTTCATCGAGACCAGCGGCTGCCTGCCGATGTGCGGCCACGGCTCGATCGGCACGGTGACGGTGCTGATCGAGGAGGGGCTGGTGACGCCGAAGGTCGAGGGGAAGCTCGTCTTCGAGGCGCCGGCCGGGGTCATCGAGGCAGAGTATTCGCGCGACAATTTCGGCAACGTGGTCGAGGTCAAGCTCACCAACATCCCGTCCTTCCTCTACCGCACCGGCCTCTCGGTCGAGGTGCCGGAGCTCGGCCCGCTCGTCTTCGACGTCGCCTATGGCGGCAATTTCTACGCGATCATCGAGCCGCAGCCGTCCTATGCCGGGCTCGACTCGGTGTCGGCCCTCGACATCCAGCGGCTGTCGCCAACCGTCCGCCGGCTGATCAACGAGAAGTACGCGTTCGTCCATCCCGAGAACCCGACCATCACCGGCCTCCGCCACGTGCTTTGGGCCGGCCCGGCGCACAACCCGGAAGCCGACGCACGCAACGCCGTGTTCTACGGCGAGAAGGCGATCGACCGCTCGCCCTGCGGCACCGGCACCTCGAGCCGCATGGCCCAGCTCGCGGCCCGCGGCGCGCTCAAGGTCGGCGACAGCTTCGTCCATGAATCGAACATCGGCAGCCTGTTTCGCGGCAAGGTGGAGGCGGCGGCACGGGTCGGCGACCTCGAGGCGATCGTACCCTCGATCGCCGGGCAGGCCTGGATCACAGGCCACAACACCATCTATCTCGACGACCGCGATCCCTTCGTGAAGGGCTTCAGCGTCCTGTGAGCGACGACACCTTCGACCCCATCGCCGCCGCCCGCCACGTCCTCCGCATCGCCGCGACCGGCAGCCTCGGCACGCTCGACGAGGACGGCGCGCCGTTCACCTCGCTGGTGACGGTGGCGACGACGCCGTCGGGCGCGCCGCTGATGCTGCTCTCCGACCTCGCGCTGCATACGAGGAACCTCAAGCGCGACCCGCGCGCGTCGCTGCTCCTGGTGGCGCCGGGCGGGGAGGGTGGCGACCCGCTCGCTGGTGCCCGCCTGACCGTCTCCGGCACCATCGCCCGCGACGACGAGGCCAACCATCGCCGCCGCTTCGTCGCCCGCCATGGCGAGGCCGCCGGCTATGCCGGCTTCGCCGATTTCGCGATGTACCGGCTCGCGGTGGCGCGCGCCCACCTGGTCGCCGGCTTCGGGCGGATCGTCGCGCTCACCCCGGCCGAGCTCCTCACCGACACCGCGGGCGCCGACCAGCTCATGGTGGCCGAAGCCGGCGCCGTCGAGCACATGAACGAGGACCACCGCGACGCCCTCCGGCTCTATGCGAGCGTGCTGCTCGGCCTGCCCGACGGCGACTGGATCACCACCGGCGCCGATCCGGACGGCCTCGACCTCCGCGCCGGGACGCGTCGCGGCCGCCTGCCGTTCCCCGAGCGGGTCACGACCTCCACCGGGCTTCGCGAGGCCCTGGTCGCGCTGGCCAGGGACGCCCGCGCGCGCTCCGCCGGCGGCTGAGCCGACGGAACGGTTGGTGCCGGCCGCGCGTTAGCGGCCTCATGATCCATCGCTTCCGCCGCCTGCCGCTGCTTCTCGCCCTCGTCGCCGGCCCCGTGCTGGCGGAGGAGACCCCACCCGCCGACACCACCGCGGAGCCGCCGGCCGCCCAGTCCGATGCGGCCCAGCCAGACGGGACCCAGTCCGAGGCCCCGCCGCCGGAGCCGGTCCCGCTGACGCCGGACGCGGTGAATGCAGCGACCTTCGACGGCCAGCCGCTGCCCGAGGGGCGGAGCCCGATCGTCCTCAAGGTGCAGGTGCTGCTCGACCGCGCCGGCCTCTCGCCGGGCGTCATCGACGGCGTGATGGGCGACAACGTCGCCAAGGCGATCACCGCGGCCGAGTTCATCGCGGGCCTGCCGCAGGACGGGAAGCTCGACGAAGCGGTCTGGGCGGCGCTGGCGCCGATCGACCAGCAGCCGGTGCTCGGCGTCTATACGATCACGGCGGAGGACCTTTCGGTCCCGATCATCCCGGACCTTCCGACCGACTACGGCGCCCTCGCCAAGATGCCGTCCTCGGCTTATCGCCGGCACTCGGAGATGTTCGCCGAGAAGTTCCACATGGACGAGGATCTCTTCATCGAGCTCAACCCTCATGCCGATCTGGCGACGCCCGGCGCGCAGATCGTGGTCACCGCCGTCGGCGCGCCGGTGGAGGGGCCGCCGGTGACCTATCTCATCGCCGACAAGGCGCGGCGCCAGCTGCTCGGCTACGACGCGCAGAACCGGCTGGTGGTGTCCTACCCGGCGACCATCGGCAGCGCCGAGAACCCCTCGCCCTCGGGCACCCACGTCGTCGACGCGATCGCGCCGGAAGCCGCATACTACTATCGGCCGGACGTCAACTTCCAGCAGGGCGACAACACCAAGCCGCTGACCATCCCGCCGGGGCCGAACAACCCGGTCGGCACCACTTGGATCGACCTCACCGAGCCGACCTACGGCATCCACGGCACGCCGGAGCCCTCGCTGATCGACAAGACCGCCTCGCATGGCTGCGTGCGGCTGACCAACTGGGACGTGCAGGAGCTGTCGGGGCTGGTCGAGAAGGGCGTGACGGTCGAGTTCCGCTGAGACTCGGCAGTTCGGGCAGGGGTGGACAGACCGCCTTCCGATTCGACCCCGGGGCGGGATCGCGATAGTCTCTGGGGACAGTCGAAAACGGCTCCGGCGGCGATAGGAAGTGCCATGCGTCACGAGGCGGTAGCCCTTGGCGACAAATACGATTTGGCGAAGAGCCGCATCCTCCTCACCGGCACGCAGGCGGTGGTGCGGCTCGTGCTCGCCCAGCGCGCCCGCGACCGGCGGATGGGCAAGCGCACCGCCGGCTACGTCACCGGCTATCGCGGCTCGCCGCTCGGCGGCCTCGACCAGCAGTTCGAGCGCGCCGGCGACATCCTCCGCCCCGCCGACATCCTGTTCCAGCCCGCGGTCAACGAGGACCTCGCCGCGACCGCCCTGTGGGGGACGCAGCAGGCGGCGATCCGTGGCGAGGGCCGGCACGAGGGCGTGTTCGGCGTCTGGTACGGCAAGGGCCCGGGGGTCGACCGCTCGGGCGACGCGCTGAAGCACGCCAACCTCGCCGGCACCGCGCCATGGGGCGGCGTCCTCGCGCTGATGGGCGACGACCACACCTGCGAATCCTCGACCACCGCGCACCAGTCCGAATACGCCTTCGTCGACGCCATGATCCCGATCCTGTCGCCGGCCGGCGTCCAGGAGGTGATCGACTACGGGCTGATCGGCTTCGCCCTGTCGCGCTTCGCCGGCACCTGGGTGGGTCTCAAGTGCGTCAAGGACACGATCGAGTCGACCGCGACCATTGACGGCTCGCTGGACCGCGCCGCGACCGTCATCCCCGGCGCGTTCCGCATGCCACCGGGCGGTCTCAACATCCGTCCCGGCGACAGCCCGGTGGCGCAAGAGGAGCGGCTCCACGAGTGGAAGCTCCCGGCGGTGCACGCCTTCCTCCGCGCCAACGTGCCGGACCGGCTGGTGCTCGTCGGCGGCCGCCAGCCGCGGATCGGCATCATCACCGCCGGCAAGAGCTATCTCGACGTGCTGCAGGCGTTCGACGACCTCGGCATCGACGAGCGGATCGCCGCCGATTTCGGCATCAAGCTGCTCAAGCTCGCCTGCACCTGGCCGATCGAGCCGCAGGTGGTGCGCCACTTCGCCGAGGGGCTGCAGACGATCGTCGTCGTCGAGGAGAAGCGCGGCCTGATCGAGGGCCAGGTCAAGGAGATCCTCTACGGGACGCGCAATGCGCCGGAGATCGTCGGCAAGCGCGACGAGGACGGCAACTGGCTGCTGCCCTCCAAGGGCGCTCTCGATTCCAACAAGGTGGCGGTTGCGATCGGCGAGCGGGTGCTCCGCCACGCCCCGCACCGGCCGCTCGAATCCCGGGTCGCGATGCTGCGCGAGGCCGAGGAGGTGCTGGCGTCGGGCCGCGACGTGGCGAGCCGCGGCTACTATTTCTGCGCCGGCTGCCCCTACAATTCCGGCACGGTGGTGCCCGAGGGCTCGCGCGCCTATGCCGGGATCGGCTGCCACTACATGGTGCTCCGCATGGATCGCCAGACCGACGGCTACACGCAGATGGGCGCCGAGGGTGCCAACTGGGTCGGCGAGGCGCCGTTCTCGACCCGCGGCCACGTCTTCCAGAACATCGGCGACGGCACCTACAACCACTCCGGCAGCCTCGCCCTCCGCGCCGCCGCCATCTCCGGCGTCAACGTCACCTACCGCATCTACGTCAACGACGCGGTGGCGCTGACCGGCGGCCAGAAGGTCGACGGCGGCATGACCGTCGACCAGATCGCGCGCCAGGTGGCGGCCGAGGGGGCGAAGCGCATCGCCATCGTCGCCGAGGACCCGAAGCGCTACCCGGCCGGCACCAAGTGGCCGGAGGGGACGAAGGTCCATCATCGCGACCGGCTCGAGGCGGTGCAGAAGGAGCTGGCCGAGGTCGGCGGCCTGTCGGTGCTGATCTACGACCAGACCTGCGCGGCGGAGAAGCGCCGGCGCCGGAAGCGCGGCACCTATCCGGACGCGCCGGCCCGGGTGGTGATCAACGAGCTCGCCTGCGAGGGCTGCGGCGGCTGCGGCGTGCAGTCGAACTGCGTGGCGCTGGTGCCGGTCGAGACCGAGCTCGGACGGAAGCGCGCCGTCGACCAGTCGTCCTGCAACGTCGACACCTCCTGCCTCAAGGGCTTCTGCCCGAGCCTCGTCACCGTCCGCGGCGCGACCCGCCACACGCGCAGCACCGCGGTCGACTTCGACCTGCCGGACCTGCCGCCGGCCGAGATCCTCGACGGCTTCGCCATGCTGATCACCGGCGTCGGCGGCACCGGCGTCGTCACCATCGGCGCGATCATCGCCATGGCCGCGCATCTCGAAGGGAAGGGCGCCGGGGTGATCGACATGGCCGGCCTTGCCCAGAAGGGCGGCCCGGTGACCAGCCACGTCCGCATCGCGCCGACGCCGCACGGGGTGAAGGCGATCCGCGTGCCGGCCGGCGGTGCCGACACCGTGCTCGCCTGCGACATGGTGGTTGCGGGAACGGCGAAGTCGCTGGCCGCGATCCAGGCCAACCGCACCCAGGTGTTCCTCAACACCCACGAGACCTACCCGGGCGAGTTCACCCGCGACCCCGACCTCCAGCTCCCCACCCGGGCGCTGATCGGCACCATCACGGGCCGGGCCGGGGCGGCGCTGACCCGGAGCCTCGACGCCACCGAGATCGCCACCGCGCTCCTCGGCGACGCCATCGCCACCAACATGTTCATGCTCGGCCTCGCCTGGCAGTCGGGCGCGATTCCGGTCGGCGCCGCGGCGATCGAGCGGGCCATCGCGCTGAACGGCGCCGAGGGCGAGATGAACCTCGCCGCCTTCGCCTGGGGGCGGCGCGCCGCGGTCGATCCC
>JAEVZM010000224.1 GCA_023392225.1 Pseudomonadota bacterium | reverse complement strand
GTCCATGACCACGCAGTGCGCGCTCGGCGCCACGACGGCGACATGGCAGAGGCCGATGGCGATGGCGCGCTGGTGTCCGACGTTGCGCCGGAGGCGCAGTACCTCACCGCGGAGGCCCGCCGCGCTGATGATCCGCGGATCGACCGGCCCCTTCACCGATCCGTCGTCCACGGCGACGATCCGCACCTCGGGGCCGAGCGCCTTGCGCAGTTCCACGAACAGCTGTGAGGCTGCCTCGCTGTCCTCGTAGATCGGCGTCACGACGACAAGTTGCATCCCGTCCCCTCAGGCTCCGAGTAGCTGGCGGAAATAGGCGACCGTCTCGCGGAGCCCGTCATCGAGGGCAACCTTCGGCCTCCAGCCGAGGGCGCGGGCGGCGAGCGCGATGTCGGGCTGGCGCTGCTTCGGGTCGTCCTGGGGCAGCGGGCGGAACTCGATGCGCGACGGCCCGCCGACCAGGGTGAGCACCTTCTCGGCGAGCTCGAGGATGGTGAACTCGCCGGGATTGCCGATGTTGACCGGCCCGGTCAGCTCGGCGGGGCTCCCCATCAGCGCGGTCATGCCGTCGATCAGATCGTCGACGTAGCAGAAGCTGCGCGTCTGCGATCCGTCGCCATAGATGGTGATGGGCTCGCCGCGGAGCGCCTGGACGATGAAGTTCGACACCACCCGGCCGTCGTTCGGGTGCATGCGCGGACCGTAGGTATTGAAGATCCGCATCACCTTGATCTCGAGCGCATGCTGGCGGTGATAGTCGAAGAACAGCGTTTCGGCGCAGCGCTTGCCCTCGTCGTAGCAGGAGCGGATCCCGATCGGATTGACACGGCCCCAGTATTCTTCCGGCTGTGGATGCACCTCCGGGTCGCCATAGACCTCCGAGGTCGAGGCCTGCAGGATGCGCGCGTGCAGACGCTTGGCGAGGCCGAGCATGTTGATCGCGCCGTGCACGCTCGTCTTCGTGGTCTGGACCGGATCGTGCTGGTAATGCACGGGCGAGGCCGGACAGGCGAGATTGTAGATTCGATCGACTTCGACGTAGAGCGGGATCGTCACGTCGTGGCGCAGCAGCTCGAACTCCGGCTTGCCGATCAGGTGCCGGATGTTGCGCTTGTCGCCGGTGAAGAAGTTGTCGACGCAGAGCACCTCGGCACCCGCCGCGAGCAGTCGGTCGCAGAGATGGGAGCCGAGGAAGCCAGCGCCTCCGGTCACCAGGTAGCGAAGGTTCGATGCGTTGGGGCTCGCCGCGGTCATCGGCTGCGCCCGCCCTGCACCGGCACGGGGGAGACCGGCGCACGCCTCCAGCAGCCTCGGGTCGTCGACGTGTTGCTCACGGTTCCACCCCTGTCACGGTTGTCCGGCAACGTTCTGACATATAACGGCGAGTGCCGCGAGCCTCGGATCAGCCGGCACGCAGCAGCCTCACCGCCTCGTCGCGTCCGAAGATGTAGAGGAGGAGCCGGAGAGCCTCGCCGCGTGGCGTGGCGAGATCGGGATCACGCTCGACAATGAGGTGGGCGTCATCCCGCGCCATCTCCATAAGCGTCGCATGGACCTCCGCGCTGGCGATGCGGAATCCCGGCATGCCCGACTGCCGGGTCCCGAGGATCTCGCCACCGCCGCGAAGCCGGAGGTCCTCCTCGGCGATCACGAAGCCGTCTTCGGTCTCGCGCATGATGGCGAGGCGGTCGCGGGCCACGGCGCCGAGTGGTCCCTTGTAGAGGAGCAGGCAGACGGACGGCCTGTCGCTCCGGCCGACCCGGCCGCGGAGCTGGTGGAGCTGGGCGAGGCCGAAACGCTCCGCGTGCTCGATGACGATGATCGTCGCATCGGGAACGTCGACGCCGACCTCGACCACCGTGGTGGCCACGAGGACGCGGAACATGCCGGACTGGAAGGCGGCCATCTGCTTGTCGCGCTCGGAGGGCTTCATCTGGCCGTGGGCGAGCCCGACGATCGGACCGAGCGCCTCGACCAGGGCCTTGTACCGGTCCTCGGCGGCGGCGACCTCGAGCTCTTCGGACTCGGCGACCAGGGGACAGATCCAGTACGCCTTGGCATCCCGGGCAATTGCGTCACGGACCCGGCCAACCACCTCGTCGAGACGGGTCAGAGGCAGCACCCGCGTCTCGATCGGCTTTCGTCCCGCCGGCTTCTCGGTCAGCCGCGACACGTCCATGTCGCCGTAATAGGTGAGCACCAGGGTGCGGGGAATCGGCGTGGCGGTCATCACCAGCACGTCGGTGGCCTTGCCCTTGGCGGTGAGCGCCAGCCGCTGGTGGACGCCGAAGCGATGCTGCTCGTCGACCGCGACCAGCCCGAGGTCCTGGAACTCGACGCCGGCCTGGAAGATCGCGTGGGTGCCGACGACGAGGTGGATCTCGCCCGCGGCGAGGCCGGCAAGGGTCGCCTCGCGCTCCCGTCCCTTCTCGCGTCCGGTCAGGATGGCCATCCGGATGCCGGCCGCATCGGCAAGCGGCGCGATGGTGCGGGCATGCTGGCGGGCGAGCAGCTCGGTCGGTGCCATCAGCGCGGCCTGGGACCCGGCCTCGATGACGGTGGTGGCGGCGAGCAGGGCGACGACCGTCTTGCCGGAGCCGACGTCGCCCTGGAGCAGGCGGAGCATCCGCTCCGGACGGGCGAGGTCGGCGTCGATCTCGGCGAGCGCCGTGCTCTGGCTGCCGGTGAGGTCGAAGGGCAGGGCAGCGATGATCTTCGCCCGGAGTGCCCCCGTGCCGTGACGGGCCGCGCCGACGCTCTTGCGCTGTCGATGGCGGATGATGGCGAGGGCAAGCTGCGAGGCGAGCAGCTCGTCATAGGCGAGACGCGCGAGATGGCGGCTGGTCGGCTCGAGGTCGGCGGCCCGCGTCGGGTGATGGGCGGCGTTGAGCGCCTCGGCGAAGGTCGGCCACGCCTCGCGCTCGACGATGGCGGGATCGAGCCACTCCGGTAGTGTCGGGAGGCTGTCGAGGGCCTCGCGGATGGTGCGGACCAGGACCTTGCCGCTGATGCCGGCGGTCATGGGATAGACCGGCTCGACCAG
>JAEVZM010000209.1 GCA_023392225.1 Pseudomonadota bacterium | reverse complement strand
CACCCAGATCTACACCCACGTGCTCGAGGAGCGGCTGCGGACGCTGGTCGCCACCCACCACCCGCTGGCGCGGGAGGGATGAGGCCGGGCGGCGCGCCTATTCGAACGGGAAGATCCGGTTCCAGTCGCGGCTCATCCGGATCACGGTCCAGCCGCGCGCCGTCGCCTCGTCGTAGAGGCCTTGCGTGAAGGTGCCGATCTTGGAGTCGGGAAGGCCCTCCGCCGGCCCATAGGCGTATTCGCGCGTCGCGTCGTCATGGAGCACCAGGAGGCCGAGGCGATGCCCCTGCCCCGCCGTGGTGTATTCCAGCATCTCGCGGTCGCCCGTCGAGTTGCCGGCCGCGAGGAACGGCCGCCGCCCGGTGAACAGCGCGATCCCCCGCGCCTTGCCGTCGAAATCGTCGTCGAAGAACAGCTTGGGCTCGATCACCAGCCGGGCGGTCCCGTCCGTGCCATAGTCGAACCGGGTCTCGAACGAGGTCCCCACCACCTGCTCGACCGGAATGCCGTAGACCGGATCGCTGTAGGTGCGGACGAAGTCCTGGCCGCCGCCGGTGACGATATACGTGCGATAGCCGTTGGCCCGGAGATAGCCGAGCAGCTCCAGCATCGGCTGGTAGACGAGGTCGGTATAGGGTCGGTCCCAGCGCGGGTTCCGCGCGGTCTTCAGCCAGTCCGTCACCTCGCCGGCCAGCGTCTCGATGTCCATGCCGGTGAGGGTCAGGGCAAGGATCTTCCGCCAGTCGTGCACCACCAGCGCCTTGAGCGCCGCGGGATCGCGGGTGAGCGCGGTCCTGTAGGGCTCGGTCTTGGCCAGCGCCGGGTTCGCCGTGGCCAGCGCATCCAGCCGGTCGAGGCAGTAGACGAGCTGGGTGTAGATCGGCTGTTCCACCCACAGCGTCCCGTCCTGGTCGAAGGTCGCCACGCGCTCCTCGGGCGGCACGAAGCCGGGACTGCCCTCGGCGGTGGTGTCGGCGACGAAGTCGACGATCGCCGCCTTCGCCGGCCCCTCGTTCCAGGACGGGAGCATGTCCTCCGCCGCGGCGGCGAGGCCCGACACGGCCAGCACGACCGCGGCGAGCAGCGCGGCCCAGGTTCGCAGCCAGCAACGCATGGCTCAGCCCTCCCGATATGCGATACTCGCAGTCTGGATGAACGCGCGGCGACGTCAATGACGGCGTGCCCGGCGGCTGGCCCGGCGCAAGGCCAGCTTGACACGATGGCGGCTCAGGGCCAGTTTGCCGGCCGTTTGGCCGGCCCGGGCGGGTCCCTGCACCCGCACGCGCCAACCTGGACCCCGGATGCGAACCTATCTCGATTTTGAAAAGCCCGTCGCCGACCTCCAGGGCAAGGTCCAGGAGCTGAAGACGCTTGGCGACGAGGGCGATGCCGTCGCCGTCAGCGACGAGATCACCCGGCTGGAGACCCGTGCCGACCAGGCCCTCGCCGACATCTACGCCAAGCTGACGCCCTGGCAGAAGACCCAGGTCGCCCGCCATCCCGACCGGCCGCATTTCGTCGACTATGTGAAGCGCCTGATCGAGGACTTCACGCCGCTCGCCGGCGACCGCAAGTTCGCCGAGGATGCCGCCATCGTCGCCGGCGTCGGCCGCTTCCGCGGGCGCCGGGTGGCGGTCATCGGCCAGGAGAAGGGCAATGATACCGAGAGCCGGATCCGCCACAATTTCGGCATGGCCCGGCCCGAGGGCTACCGGAAGGCCGTGCGGATCATGGAGATGGCCGACCGTTTCGGCTTGCCGGTGCTGGCGCTGGTCGATACCGCCGGCGCCTATCCCGGCATCGGCGCCGAGGAGCGTGGCCAGGCCGAGGCGATCGCCCGCTCGACCGAGGCGTGCCTCAAGCTCGGCGTGCCCAACGTCGCCGTGGTCATCGGCGAGGGCGGCTCGGGCGGCGCGGTTGCGATCGCCACCGCCAGCAAGGTGCTGATGCTCGAGCACTCGATCTACACCGTTGCCTCGCCGGAGGCCTCGGCCTCGATCCTGTGGCACGATTCGAGCCGGGCGCAGGATGCGGCGACCAACATGAAGATCACCGCGCAGGACCTGCTCCGCCTCGGGGTCATCGACACGATCATCCCGGAGCCGGTCGGCGGCGCGCAGCGCCATCGCGAGACGGCGATCGACGCCACCGGCGACGCGGTCGAGGCGGCCTTCGACACCCTCGCCAGGCTGACGCCGGACGAGGTTCGCCGCCAGCGCCGCGACAAATACCTGGCGATCGGCCGATCCATTTGAAACGGCTTGCGGAATGCGGCGCCTTGCTCTTGCCGCATAGAGGGCCAGAATCAGGCTCTGGAGTCGCCGGGCAACAGTAACCAAGTGGCAAGGTTACCCCGGCTAGGACAGATCTGGATCGGGCTGGCAGCAGGGCGGGAACGAGTCTCGAGGGCGTTACGCATGAACTTCCGTCACTTCGCCACGATACGGCGCGCCGTGCTGCTCGGTGTGGCTGCCCTGGCCCTCGCCGCCTGCACCGAATCGACCTCCAACATGCCGAAGGAGATGCGTCCGGTCTCCCAGAAGCTCGTGGTCGAGATGAAGTCGCAGGGGATGAGCGAGACGTCCCCGATCCTCGTCCGCCTGTTCAAGGAAGAATCGAAGCTCGAGATCTGGAAGCAGCTGCCGAGCGGCAAATACGCCCTGCTCAAGACCTACGACATCTGCAAATGGTCCGGCGTGCTCGGCCCGAAGAAGAAGGAAGGCGACCGCCAGGCGCCCGAGGGCTTCTATACGGTCACCCCGGCGCAGATGAACCCGAATTCGAGCTACTATCTCTCGTTCAACATCGGCTACCCCAATACCTATGACCGCGCCTATGGCCGCACCGGCACGCACATCATGGTGCATGGCGCATGCTCCTCGGCCGGTTGCTATTCGATGACCGACGAGGACGCCGGCGAGATCTTCGCCCTCGCCCGCGATGCCTTCAAGGGCGGCCAGCGCCAGTTCCAGATCCAGGCCTATCCGTTCCGGATGACGCCGGAGAACTTCGCCAAGCACCGCGGCGACCCGAACATGGAGTTCTGGCTGAACCTCAAGGAGGGCTACGACGCCTTCGAGGTGACCCGCCAGGTGCCGACCGTCGAGGTCTGCAACAAGCGCTACGTCTTCAACGCCGATGCCGGCGGCAAGAGCTTCAACCCGACCGGAGCCTGCCCGACCTACGTGGTGCCGGAGTGGATCGCGACCGCGGTGTCGACGAAGCAGGCCTCCGACAACGCCAAGATCGCCGCGCTCAGCGCCAAGCTCACCAAGAACGCCGACCAGCTGGCCGCCCAGGAGCAGAAGGTCGCCGACCAGGTGGCCGCCGAGCAGGCCGCCGCCGTCGAGGATGCGACCCGGAAGCCGCCCCTCAACCGGGGCTTCGGCAACAACACGAACGGCGACCCGGGCACCGATGCGACCGAGACCGCGACGGTGAACCCGGCCCCGGCCGAACCTGTCGCCGAGCCCGTTGCCGCGCCGGCCCCGCCGAAGCCCCAGGCGGCCGCAGCGCCCGCGCCGAAGCCCGCCCCGGCGCCGAAG
>JAEVZM010000180.1 GCA_023392225.1 Pseudomonadota bacterium | reverse complement strand
GCGTGCCGGCAGGCCTCGAGCACGTTCAGGAAGCCGACGAGGTTGCTCTCGGCATAGCTGTACGGGTTCTCGAGGCTGTAGCGGACGCCGGCCTGGGCGGCGAGGTTGATGACCCGGTCGAAGCGGTTCTCCGCGAAGCAGGCCTCCACCGCGGCCCGGTCGGCGAGGTTGGCGCGGATGAAGCGATAGGCCGAGCCGCCCTCGCGGTCGAGGATGGCGAGCCGGGCCTCCTTGAGCGCCGTGTCGTAGTAGTCGTTGACGTTGTCGAAGCCGACCACCTCGTCGCCGCGGGCGAGAAGGGCACGGGCGACGTGGAAGCCGATGAAGCCGGCATTGCCGGTGACGAGGACCTTCATGGCGTGAGGCCGCGGCGTGCGGCTGGCAGGACGCCTGCCAGGGCGATGGTCGCGTCAGTCAGCAGGCGTTCCGTCATGGTGGCGGTCCCGATCTCGCGACGCCGTCCGCACACGTGGGCTGGCGTCTCCCTGGCGCGTCAGTACGATAGGAGGACGGGTCCGGGCAAGCGGGGAGAACCCGGCCCGCGGCGCTACCGGGCCTCCGCGGTGGTGTCGTAGAGCCTCTCGATCTCGGCCATGTGGGGGTGCTCGACGCCCTGCCGGCGGAGGGCGTCGAAATCGGCGCGGATCACGTCCTCCCAGCGGCGGCCGCCGAGGTCGATGCCGCGGTTGCCGAGATAGAGCGCATCGGCGTCCTCCAGCCTGCCTTCGAGCATCAGCGCGTGGGCGAGGTTGGTGGTGAAGACGGTCTCGCCGGGCGCCAGCTCCATGGCCTTCCGCGAGGCGGCCTCCGAGCCGGCAAAGTCGCCGGCGAAGAGCTCGGCGAAGGCGACATTGGCGTAGGCGCCGGCGAGCTTCCGCCGGATGTCGGGATCGTCGGGCAGGGCCTCGGCCAGCGCCTGCCGCACCGCGAGATTGTCCTGCCAGGCGGCGAGCGCCGCCGGCGGGTTGCCGATGACCATCTGGAGATTGCCGAAACGCTCGAGGTCGTTGCCGAGCTGCTGCCGGGCGCCGAGGTCGTCCGGCGCGATCTCGGCGACGCGGCGCCGCGCGGCGATGATCTCGGCCATGGTGGCGACCGCGGCATCGCCGTTGCCGGCCATCGCCTGGAGCATGCCGACCTTCTCGAGCGCGCCGGCAAGCTCGGCCTGGCGGCCTGCGTCGTCGGGCTGCTCGTCGGTGAGGGCGCGGCGGATGGCGAGCGCCTCGCCATAGGCTTCGGCGGCAGCGGATGGGTCGCTCGCCTGCGCGAGGTCGCCGATCAGGCTGAAATTGATCGCGAGGTCGAGCCGCATCGTCGTCCGCGACGGGTCGGCGGCGGCGAGCGGCCCGAAGACGGCGTTGCTGTCGCGATAGGCGGCGATCGCCGCCTCGGGGCGGCCCGCGACCCGCTCCGCGTCGCCGAGGCGCTGGTGGAGGATGGCGACGTTGAGCTGGCCGTCGGGACTGTCGGGGTCGCGCCCGGCGAGCTCTCCGAAGATGTCGAGCGATTCCCGGTAGAGCGGCAGCGCGGCATCGACGTCGCCGCCATTGAGGCGGATGTCGCCGAGGCTCTGGAGCGCGACCGCGAGGTCGTGGCGGGGATCGGCGCTCTCGGGGTCGAGGCCGACCAGCCGGCGGGCGACGGTGATACTCTCCTCGAGCGCGGCGACTGCCGCATCCGCGTTGCCGCGGCGGAGCTCGATGTTCGACATGCGGATGAGGCGGAGCGAGAGATCCCGGGTGCGGAGCGTGTTGTCGGGGTCGAGCTCGTTCAGCCGGCGGGTGATGGCGATGCTCTCGGCGAGCTTGCCATAGGCGGACTCGAAGTCGCCCCGCACCTCGTCGATGCCGGAGATGTTCTCGAGGCGGACGGCGAGGTCGCGCTGAAACAGCGTGTCCTCAGGATCGCCGTCGGCGAGGCGGCGGTGGATATCGAGGGATTCCGCCTGCGCGGCCATGGCGGCATCGGGGTCGCCGGCTTCGAGCCGGGCGCGGCCAATCCGGCCGAGGGCGAGCGCCACGTCGCGGAGCCACTCGGTGTTGGCCGGATCGATCGCCGTGAGCTTGCGGGCGATGTCGAGATAGCCCTCGAACGACTCGATCGCGGCGGCGGTATCGCCGCGGGCGAGGTGGATGTCGCCGATGGCACTCAGCGCCACGGCGACGTCGCGCTGGTAGAGGGTGCTGTCGGGATCGGCGGCGGCGAGCCGGCGGGCGATGTCGAGGCTCTGCTGATAGGCCGCGAGGGCGCTCGCCCGGTCGCCCGTGGCGGCATAGGTGTCGCCGAACTCGTCGAGCATCGCGCCGCGGCTGCGGAGGATGTCGGTGTCGTCGGCGGCGGCATCGGAGAGCCGCGAGACGGCCTCCTCGACGCTGCCGAGAATGGTCCGGACCGTGTCGGTCCGCATCCCCTCCACCTCGCGGAGCCCCTGCGAGACGTCGAACACCACGCTGTCGACGGTCTGACGGGCGATCTCGAAATTGCGCACGGCCCGCGCCTCGTTCTCGATCGCGATGAAGGCGGCGATGCCGGCGCCGATGGCGAGCAGCGCCACCACGCCGGCGGTGCCATAGGCGAGCCGCAGCATGCGGCGCTGGCGGGTGATCTCGTCGGAATAGAGGTCGGCCTTCTCGACGCCGCGGATGGTGGCGGCGAGATCGAGCGCGGCATGGAGGAACGCCTGGTTGCCCTTGGTCGCGGTCGCCGGGTCGCGGCGGAAGGCGCGAAGGTCGACCCACAGCGGCTCCTCGGCGAAGCGGCCGTGCAGCGCCGGGGGGAGGGGCAGTCCGCCCTCCGAGCGGAAGTCGCCGAGCGTCTCGTCCCAGTTCAGTTCGCCCTCGGTGAGGGCGATCAGCAGCCGTTCCTTGCCGTTCCGCTCGATGAAATAGGCGACCTCGCGGTCGACCCATTTCGAGGCGGCGGCTTCCGGCGAGGCGAGGAGGATCAGGTAACGGGAGACGGCGAGCTTCTCCTCGATGCCCTGCCACAGGCTCGGCGCCGCCGAGAGGCTGGTGGCATCGAGAAAGACGTTGAGGCCGCGCGCCTTCCACCAGGGCGTGCCGATGCTCTGGACCACCGAGCGGAGCGCCTTGGCCACGGCCCGGTCGCCACGCTGGCTGTAGGAGATGAAGGCGTCATAGACGAACCGGCGGCCAGCGTCGTCGCGGGCCGGATCGTCACCTGTCGGCGTGGGCGTCGTGGCGTCGGTCATGCCGGCTTTCGATCCGCTGCGTCGTTCGGTCCGGGGATCATAGAGCATGCCGTCATGTTGAAAGTTCGACGCCGGTGTGCCGATGGTTGGAATTTGCGCTCGCACAAGGAACCTGCGCGGCGCGCACTGTACGCTCCGTCGTCGCGCCTGAGGAGGAAAACCATGCCCGTGCTTCGTCCCATCGCCGCCACGCTGGCCCTGTCCCTGATGCTCGCGGGGACGGCGCTCGACGGGTCCGTCAGTGCCTTCGAGGATGCGCTCCGCACCGCCTATGGCGACTATCGCGCCGCGCTCTTCCAGACCAACAGCGGCAACCAGGATGGCGCGGCCAAGGCGGTCGCGACGTTCCGCGCCGAGTGGGCCGCGCTGATCGCGGCCAATCCGGAGGCGCCGCCGCAATATGCCGACGATCCCGGCTTCACGGCCTCGCTTGCCGCGGTGGCGACGATCGCCGACCGGGCCGCGGCCGAGGTCGCGGCGGGAAAGCTCGCCGCGGCGCACGAGACGCTCGAGCCGATCCGCGACGAGCTCGGCGCGCTGCGTGCCCGGAACGGGGTCGTCACCTTCTCCGACCGGATGAATGCCTACCACGCCTGGATGGAGCGGGTGCTCGCCGATGGCTATGACGGGCTGAGCCCAGCGGGAATGGGGCGGCTCCGCGAGGACGCGGCGGTGCTCGCCTATCTCGCCGCCGACATCGCCGCCCACCCGCCGGCGGACGCCGGGGATCCGGCCTATGCCAAGCTGCTCGACGGCATGACGGCGAGCACCGCTGCGCTGGTCGGCGCGGTTCGGGCGGACGACGCCGCGGCGGCCCGGCAGGCGCTCCAGGGCCTGAAGCCGCCCTATTCGAAGCTGTTCCTCAAGTTCGGCTGAAAGTCCGGCTGACGGCGTCGGCCTGCCGGTCGTGACCGGGGCTGCCGCCGTTCACTCCG
Source organism: Pseudomonadota bacterium (assembly GCA_023392225.1). Taxonomy (GTDB): domain Bacteria; phylum Pseudomonadota; class Alphaproteobacteria; order Rhizobiales; family Kaistiaceae; genus Bauldia. The sequence goes on along the minus strand of JAEVZM010000180.1, from coordinate 4,403 downwards.
CGACGAGCACCCGGGTCGCCACGTCCATGTGCAGCTCCATCGCCCGTGCAGCGCCGGGGGCGTCGCGGGCGACGATGCGGTCGACGATCTGCTCGTGCAGCTCCTGCACCTGGAGCAGGCTCTTCTGCTCCCGCCGCTCGCGCATGCCGCGCAGCGACAGGTCCTCCAGCGCCGACTGGATCGAGTGGACCATGTGGTGGAACAGCGCGTTGCCGCTCGCCATGGCGATGGCGACGTGGAGCTGGACGTCGCGCTTGCTGTAGGTGACCGGATCGTCGAGGGCCTCGCGCATGCTGCGCACCAGCGCCTTCATCGCGGTCGCCTCGGCGTCGCTCCGGCGCGACGCGGCGAGCATCGCGGTCTGGCCCTCGATGCCGCGGCGCACCTCCATCATGTCGCGCACCGAGTTGTCGATGGTCTGGAGCGCGTGCGCGAAATAGACCTCGAGCGTGCTCGAATCGAGCTCGCGCACCACGGCGCCCTTGCCGTTCAGCACCGCCACCACGCCGAGCCCCTTGAGGCCGCGCAGCGCCTCGCGGACCACCGGACGGCTGACGCCGAGCAGCTCGGCGAGGCGGGCCTCGGCCGGCAGCATCGATCCCGGCTGCATCTGCTGCTTGCGGATGTAGTCGAGGAGGGCGCCGGTGGCCTTCTCGGCCAGCGTGCCCCGCTCGATCCGTGGAATCGTCGTCTCGGTCATGGCGCGGATGATGCCGCAACGGCCGCAAGCGTTCAACCTATCATACAGCTTGACTGCCTTGGATGGTGGCCATAGCGTTGGCATCGTCCAGCGGGGGAGGGCTTCACGGCATGTGTATTTCGGTGTCGGCGCGTCTCCCCGATCACCAGGAGAGATGACCATGCGAAGCTTGAGGGGAATGGAAGGACGGGGTTCGCGGGCTTTCGTGGCCCTGCTGCTCGCCGGCGTGGCGGCAGGCGCGCTCGGCGGCACGGCTGCCGCGCAGGATTACAGCGGCGTCACGCTCAACGCGCTGATCGTCTCGCAGCCGCCGCAGCTCGACTGCGCCCAGATGGCGGCCGACGAATTCAAGGAGAAGACCGGCGCCGAGGTGAAGATCAACGGCCAGGGCTACTCCAACCTTCACGACGCGGCGCTGACCGCGCTGGCCAGCGCCACCGGCGCCTATGACGTGATCGACGTCGCCTACCAGTGGACCGGCGAGTTCGCAGATCCCGGCTTCCTGCTCGCCCTCGACGACTACATGACGCCCGAGGACACCGCCGGCATGATCCCGCGGGCGCTCGAGCTCTACGGCAAGTGGGACGGCAAGCAGGTGGCGATCCCGTTCAACGGCGAGGCGATGCTGCTGTTCTACCGCACCGACCTGCTCGAGGCGGCCGGCATCGCGCCGCCCAAGACCTTCGAGGAATGGAACGCGGCGAACGAGGCGCTGACCAAGGACGGCATCTACGGCACCGCCATCATGGGGCTGCGCGAGCAGGCGCTGACCATGTGGTCGAACCGCTACTGGGGCCTCGGCGGCGGCAGCCTCGACGCCGACGAGACCGGCAAGGTGGCGCTCGACAAGGCGCTCGCCATCAAGGCGCTCGAGCAGCTCAAGACCGACATCGAGACGTACTCGCCGCCGGGCGCGCTGACCTTCGGCCTGCCGGAGGCATCTGCCCAGTTCACGGCCGGCAAGGTCGCGATGATCGAGATGTGGCCGTCCTTCCTCGGCCCGATGACCCTCGACGCCGACGGCGCCTCGGCCATCGTCGGCAAGGTCGCCGCGGCACCGGTGCCGGGCGGCAAGCCGCATTCCGGCGGCTGGGGCCTCGCGGTGGCCGCCGACAGCGCCAACAAGGAAGCGGCGGTCGACTTCGTCAAGCTCGCCACCTCGCTCGCCTATGACGGCAAGTGCTTCGCCGAGACCGGCAAGGGCCCGGTCTATGCCGCGACCTACGGCAGTGCCGGCGACCAGTACTGGATGGAGGTCCAGGCCGAGGCGGTCGGCTCCGCCAATGCCCGCTCGCGGGGCGCGGCGGCAGGGGCGGTCAACGACATGTTCGACGAGGTCGTGGCGCGCTACCTTGCGGGCGAGCTGACCGCCGAGGCGGCGGTCGACGAGATGCAGTCGCGTCTCGACCAGGCCAACGCCAACTGACGAGACCGATGTCGGCGAGCGTCATCTCCGCTGAACCGCAGGCTCGGCACCGTCCGGGCCTGCGGGACGATTCGGTCGCGCGCTGGCTGATGCCGGCCCCGGCCGTCCTCCTGCTCGCCGGCTTCACCATCTGGCCGCTGATCCAGATCGTGCGCCTGAGCTTCGCCACGGTGAAGCCCGGCCGCGAGCCGGTCTGGGTGGGCCTCGCCAACTACGAGCGTTTCCTCGGTGACGCGACGTTCTGGATCGCGCTCCGCAACACCGCCGTGTTCACCGTCTCCGCCGTCGGGCTGGAGCTGGCGCTCGGCATGGCGCTGGCGCTCCTCCTCCAGGGCGAGGTGACGAAGTGGCGGACGACGCTCCGCACGCTGTTCCTCCTGCCGATGGTGCTGTCCCCGGTGGTGGTCGGCATCACCTGGCGGGCGCTGCTGACGCCCGAGTTCGGCTGGGTCAACCAGATGCTCGGCTTCCATGTCGGCTGGCTGAGCGATCCCGACCTCGCGCTGTTCACGCTGATTGCCGTCGACGCCTGGCAGTGGACGCCGTTCACCTTCGTCATCCTCCTCGCCGGGCTGCTCGGCCTGCCGGCCGATGCCGACGAGGCCGCCCGGGTCGATGGCGCCAACGCCTGGCAGCGGTTCCGGCTGGTCACCCTGCCGATGCTGGCGCCGCTGATCGCCATCGTCGCGGTGCTGCGGGCGATCGATGCCTCCAAGGTCTTCGACCTCGTCTACAACCTCACCCAGGGCGGCCCAGGCACCGCCACCGAGACGTTGGCCTTCTACATGTACCGCCTCGCCTTCCGCTCCTTCGACCAGGGCTACGCGGCGACCATCTCGGTCGTGCTCTCGATCATCGTCGGCGTGCTGGTCGCCGTGTTCCTCAAGCTCGGCGGCCCGGCGCGGGTGCGGCGATGAGGACGCCGTTCCTCCTCCGTGCAGCGCGCTTCGCCGCGATCGCGCTCCTCCTCGCCTTCACGCTGCTGCCGATCTACTGGATCCTCGTCACCGGCTTCCGGCCCGATGCCGAGGTGCTGACCCCGGTGCTGAGCCTCTTCCCGAAGACCTGGACCCTCGCCAACTACGAGAACCTCGTCTCGGGGGCCGACATCGGCCGGTTCCTGACGAACAGCATCGTGGTGGCGATCGTCTCGACGATCCTCTCGGTCGGGCTGGCGCTGCCCGCCGCCTATGCGCTCGAGCGGCTGCCCTATCCGGGCAAGCTCGCCGAGAACGTCTCGCTGTGGGCGCTGTCGACGCGCTTCATCCCGCCCTTCGCCATCGCGCTGCCGCTGTTCATCATCTTCCGCGATCTCCGGCTGCTCGATACGCGAACCGGCCTCATCATCGCGCACACCATCTTCAGCCTGCCCTTCGCGCTGTGGATCCTGCAATCGGGGTTCCGCGAGCTGCCGCTCGAGATCGAGGAGGCGGCGCGTGTCGACGGCTGCGACCGCTGGCAGATCTTCGCCCGCATCGCGGTGCCGCTGGTGGTGCCCTCGATCTTCTGCGCGGCGATCTTCTCGCTGCTGCTCTCCTGGAACGAGTTCCTGTTCGCGCTGCTCCTGACGGTGAACAACGCCTCGACCCTGCCGCTCCTCGTCGCCCGCTTCGTCACCGACCGCTCGCTGCAATGGGGCGCGATCGCCGCGGCAGCGACGGTGGCCTCGGTGCCGGTCATGCTGTTCCTGATCCTCGGGCAGCGCTACCTGGTACGCGGCCTCACCGCCGGCGCCGTAAAGTGACTAGACTGAAACCCCGCACGAGAACGGATTCGACCATGGACGACGATGACCTCTTCGGCACCATCCGCACCCACCTCTTCACCTCGGTGATCGGCGACGTGATGGATGCCGCCGGCCTCATCCGCCAGTTCCTGCCCTACGAGATCCGGGCCATGGCGCCGGATACGCTGATCGTCGGCCGCGCCATGCCGGTCCTCGAGGCCGACTGCGCCGGCGAGGCCGTGACGCACAGCGGCAAGGCCGAGCCGTTCGGCCTCATGTTCAAGGCCCTCGACGACCTCAAGCCCGGCGAGATCTACATCTGCACCGGGGCCTCCCGCCGCTATGCCCTCTGGGGCGAGCTGATGAGCACCCGCGCCATGTCGCTCGGCGGCGTCGGCGCCGTGCTCGACGGCTGCCACCGCGACACCCGCGGCATCCGCCGGCTCGGCTTCCCGGTCTTCTCGGTCGGTGCCTACGGCCAGGACCAGCGGCTCCGCGGCCGGGTCGTGGATTTCCGCTGTCCGATCGAGTTCGGCAACGGCGTGATCGTC